>JBBQUX010000059.1:0-19238 GCA_038212135.1 Bacteroidales bacterium
AAAAGCTCTGCCAGCAGGATGTGTATGTGTATAAAATAATAGCAGTATTTCGCGACGGCTCGGTATGGGAAAACCTGGATGCAGGGGAACGGGAAGGACTTTCGGAACCTGTTTACGGAACAATTACGCTGATACGGTAAACCTTCTGACACACTCAAATCTTTTGAAAACTCCACGAACGCAACTAAATCGTTTTCGTGGAGTTTCTGTTATTTATCCAATAGTATATTCCGGCACAGGCAGTTCCTATCAGTGCACCTGCCATTACATCCGAAGGGAAATGAACCCCCAGCCACATTCGCGATGTACCAACAAATACAGCCCAAATCAGAACCGGGAAAATTATATACCACCTTGGATAAACCAGTCCAGCTGCCACTGCGAAAGCAAAGGCATCAGCCGTGTGTCCTGATGGAAATGAAGGGCTACCACCCGAGCTCAGTTTCTCGATAAAGGGATAAATTTCGTAAGGACGTGGCATATCGAGGCTGAATTTCAGAATATTGGCAACAATTGCCGAAATGGCTACAGGTAAGAGGATGGCAAGCGCATTCCTCCAAAAAATCTTTTCCTTTTTCAAAAGCCCTGCGATCAGCATTATAGCTGGTATACCAAAAGCAATAGCAGCGGCTGAATCGGTTATCACAATAAAGGCAGAGTCAAAAACCGGGTTCCTGTTTTCGTAAATTTCCTTGAGTATCCTGATATCCAGATCATGAAAAATAAACAACAACGGGGATAAGAGAATGGATAGCAAGAGGTTCATTATGTGAACTTTTTCGGATTTGGCAGCAGTCGGTTAACGAAAGCATTTATCGGGCAAAATTAATTCTATCAGCCGGATAATTATAATATTGCTGGAAATAAAAGTTTTATTTTGCGGCAAACAGGATAGATTTCCGCATCAAAAAAAATCCAAGTCCCAAATTCCAGGTTCCAAAACCCAAGACCTGAATATGAATTCTTTTGGAATTTGCTTGCTGCAAGCAGAGATTTTGAAGCTTTTTAAATATAACAATCTATCCGATTTACAATACAGTAAAATCAGTGTGCTTATTTAATTGAACAGATTGGATGTTGGGGGAATAAAAATTTCATAAAAAAACTCTCCGTATCATACAGTACGGAGAGTTTTGGGTAGGGGTGAAGCCTCGGTATAAATTGAATTTGTTTTCAGATTGTAACCAGAACAAGGCCCCGGTTACCAGGCAAAGCGGAAAAGTATATTTGGGGTGATTATTTTATAATTTATCCAATGCTACATTTACATCTACCTGAATAGCTTCCGCAATATTGTTGATTACTGCTTTTGGAATCGCAATGTTGTAATCCTTGGGCGAAACATTAAAAACTGCTTTTCCTGATACTTTGCCGCCCTTTACTTCAACAGTTCCGTTCACTTTTACCTTGTTGGTTACCCCATGCATGGCAAGATCACCTTCGACTATCACTTTATAAACCCCGTCTTTGCCCAGGTTCACATCTTTTATATTCGTGATCCTACCGTTAAACGTTGAATTCGGGAATTTTTCCGATTCCATATAATTTTCGTTAAAATGCTCCTGCATCAGGGCCTTTTCAAATTCGAAGCCTCGTATCAGCACTTTGAAAACGAAATTGCCTGTCGAAAAATCCAGCGCACTGTTCACCTGCCGGTTTGTGGCTTCAATTTTTTCCATCGGTGTTTCCGAAAAGAATTTAATAGTACCGGCTTTGGTCATGTATTTCTGTGCATTCGCAAAAGTGGTTGATAATAGGACGATCACCAGTAAGGTTAATGTTTTTTTCATTTTTTAGATTTTTTTTGATAGTGTATTAATTGGTGTGAAATGATTTTTTATTTGCCAAATCTGAGTATTTCATTCGATGCTACATTGTCGTCGCGTAACCAGATTTCAGTTGCTGTAATTTTGTCAGTCAGCCATTTGTGACTCAGGTGATCCATTTGTTTGTTACCTGAAATGCTGATGGTCAGTTTATTGAGATTATCATCGGTTGAATTATTTCCACTGTCATCGGGGCTGTTGCTTCCCTGCGCCAAAAGCCAGGTTCCGTTATATGTGGCTGTTGATGAAACTGCAACAAACGTGCCATCGGTATTAAATTTGTATTTATAGCCTGAATAGTCAGTAGTTTCATCTTTTCCGCTATCAGTATACTGTGTAACAATCCAGTCGCTCTGAACAACCATATTGGTTTTTGTCGAAAGGTCGGCAACCGGGTCGGAAGTGGAATCGCTGTTTGAACAGGAGGCAAAAAATATTGCCAAGGCAGGAAGTAAAAGAAAAGTCTTCATATTAGATTTTTTTAAAGATTGTGTTTGTTTATTTGATGAAGCAAAGTAACAACTGATTATGGAAGCAGTAAAATGAAGTTGGATGAACCGGAATTTTTAGCCACCGAACCGGTAAAAGCCAACATGTTACCCGAAATTTGATATGGAATTGAAAAACTGATGTAACTTTGAGCACTTTTAAATTGGAATTCAGATGCAAAAACTCATTAAGCCTGTAATTGCCTTACTAATAATATCCGGATCATTTAATCCCGCGTTTTCCCAGTCTGCGGCAATAGTGAAACATGGCCCATCAGGCATTTTTATTTTTATGGGCAAAGAAATACCATCAGGCATAAACGTTTCCTCCTACAAAATTGAACGGTCGCAGGATAGTATTAACTGGGAACCTCTTGCTGAACTAAAAATACCATTGGGCTTTAATGCTTTTAAAAAGGCAATTGATAAAGCCAAGTTGTACTTTCCTGTGCAGCCCATACCCTCTGATGATAAGCTCACCCAACTATACCAGAAAGCGGTTGCTACCGGAAATACCGATTCGTTAAAAGGAATGCGGCTTCTGTTTCCGATCCGGGTTGCGTTGGGAATCATGTATTACGATACCACAGCAAGTAAACATACAACATACCGTTACAGGTTAAATGCCGAATATCCGAAAAGTAAAGTCGTTCAGAGTTTTGTTTCCGATACAGTTTCATTCGCATATTCAGGGCAGTTCGATTCAATATCATACAGCCAAAGCAGTCAAACCCCAAATTCATTGGTTGTTAAATGGAAATCGGCGGGTAAAAACTCCGCACCCTTGTTCGCTGTATATACGTTCAGGCATGGTGTCCCGATTTCTGCACGTGGAATTACTTCGCGATATACCGTGAATGATACTACCTATTATGTTTTCACCGATACAACTTTTGCCAGGCAAGCGGGTAAGGAGATGCAGTTTTTTATCTCCCCGTATGATCAGTTTGGCAATTCAGGGAAATCATCACAGGTAGCCATTGTCGATTTTGATAATTTCAACAGGGCAGCATTCGTCCGTAACCATATTGAATTTATCCCAAAGCTATCGGGTGTACAGATCAACTGGCATCATACTGATCCTGTCACTGTGAAGAAAGTTGAAATTTTCAGGAGCGAAAATGAAAAATCAGGATACCAGAAATTGACTGATACTGAAGCTGGCGATACAACATACCTCGACCAGCAGATCTGGCCTGAAAAAAAATACTATTATTATATCCAGGTCGTCGCAAAAGCAGGTAATCGGACAAAGCAAAGTGAAATATTGAAGGTATGGGTTCCTCCTGTTTTTGTTGGCACAAAACTGAATGCACCGGTGCTCAGGCAGGTAGCTGTTGTGAAAAATTCCATCAGGTTGCTTATTGAAGTAAATGATACCACATCAACTCATCTCCGGATTTACCGGGGCGTGAAAGGGGGCCTGGTCGCCTTACCGGATCTTGTGAAAATTGATAAGGCCGGTATTATTGCTTTTACAGATCAATCCCTGGTTGCCACCGAAAATAAAGATATACTTTACGCTGTACGCAACGAAAGAAACGGTGCGGCAATCAGCAGCCTGTCGGAACAGTTGCCGGTAGCAGTTAATGCCGATGTAAATGATGTGGCGTATTTTTATGCTTTCCCTTCAAATGAGAGAATTGAACTATACTGGGACGATGTCGTTAACCGGAAAAGTGAGTTTAAGTCTTGTACATTAGCCCGGCAATATGGTCCGGCTAACAGCAAATCTCTATTGATGATTCTGGCCGAAAATCTGACAGTCAGCAGTTTTGTTGACAATACAGCGCAAACAGGAAATACATATACATATGTTCTGAGCCTGATTGATAAAGCCGGCAACAGCAGCGGAAAAACCTACACAGTTACTTACCCTTCCGGAAAATAAGCCGGAACACCAAAAACTACAGGAGATTCAGAGGACGTTTAAAATTCTAAATTCCAGATATCAAATTTCATGGTAAGCCATTGGTTATTAGTGTCACTAAGAAAACTCATCATTTTTACGTAAAAATGCTCATTTTCTTTAACTTTAGATTTGGCAGGCACAACTCAATCTTCTGTGCGCGAGAACTTTCCCCTACGGGGACCAAGGGGTGAGCGTGGGCAAAACTCATTTTAGACTCGTTTTCTTATACGCACTAATTAGGGTCTGCTGAAAAACAAAAATCATATGTCTTAGTGTTTTTCCCTTAGGGAATCAACACAAATAGAATCACGATTATCGAGTACAAAATTGTCCGTAGAACATTAACGTTCAATTATTTATGGTAATCCCCTAACGGGGAATCCGGTTTGTTTCTGTATTTTTTTATTGATATTTATCCCCTAACGGGGAAAACAAATCGGTAATGTGCATGGTTTTTTTACCTTATGGCAACTCACTCTCGCATCGGTTGTTTTTTTTTATCAGCAGGCAAAGCATAGATAAACAGCTATTTAGTTATTTCTAAGCAGCTCCTTATCAGGGCTATAGTGGCTCTGCTAACAAGGAAATTACAACCTTGTTATACCTGCAATTTGGAATTTGAGACCTGAGACGTGGGATTTGAAATTTGGGTTTTGGAATTTGAGACCTGGGATTTTGCACTTTAGCCATCTGGGGAAAGCAACTTACTTCCCTGCCAGCCATTCTTTGAAATCGCCCGAACGCTCGGTACTCGAAATGGCTTCCAGTTCGCAGGGCGGATCCAGCGTGATCTTAATCCTCGATTTGCTGTACGAAATCATTTTCCCGATTGCATGATAATTTATCAGGAACTTACGGTTAATGCGAAAAAATAATTCGGGGTCGAGTCGCATTTCAAGGTGATCAAGGGTAAAGTCAACAGGGTAAGTTTTCCCTTCTTTCAGGCTCATGAAGACGATTTTTTCGTCCGAATAAAAATAGGCAACATCTTTAGTTTCAATGGCTTTAATAACCTCCCCGTAGCGGACAACCAGCCTTTTCATATAGTCCGGTTTCTGAATTCCAAGGGCACGGGCCAGTTTTGCAATATCCAGCTTTTCAATAGTAATAGTATTTTCTTTTGAAGCGTGTTGTAACTTATTGAATTTTCGAAGGCTCTCGGCAAGGTTTTCCTTGTTCACCGGTTTTAGAAGATAGTCAATGCTATTCACTTTAAACGCCTGTATGGCATACTGATCGTAAGCGGTCGTGAAAATGACGGGACAATTCACTTCAATTTCTTCAAAAACGCCAAAACTCAATCCATCCGAAAGGTTAATGTCCATGAACATAAGATCGGGTTCGCCATGTTTACTCAGCCAGGTCACGGTTTGTGCTATGCTTTCGTGAATTGCCAGCACCTCAGCGTCGGGATCAATTTCGAGGAGTAATTTCTGCAGTCGGCGTGCAGTCGCTGATTCATCTTCAATAATCAGAACTTTCATTTTCCGGGATATATTATTGGTAATTTTACTATAAACTGTTCACCTGAACCTATAATTATTGTTTCACCAAATCCGAGCAGGCAGTAACGGTTGCGGATATTCGCGAGGCCGATGCCAGTAGAAGGTGCAGCGTCTTTTTTTGGTTGTAGATTGTTTGTTACAACAATGTGTTTCTCATCGGTAAATATTTTTACGTTCAGAGGTTTTTCGGCCGAAACAACATTGTGTTTAATGGCATTTTCAACCAGCATCTGCAGAACCATGGGTGGTATAAGCGAAGCGAGTTCTTTTTCACCGACTTCGATTTTGAGCTGAAGGTTCTGGCAGTAACGTTTTTTTTGAAGATAATAATATGTATCAATCAGTTGCAGTTCCTCGCTGAGCGGAATAAGGTCCTTGTCGCGGTAGTCGAGGATATCGCGGAAAAACTGCGAAAGCTTCTCAACGTATTCAATAGCTATTTCTTTGTCTTCATCAATAATTGATATTAAAGTACTGAAACTATTGAAAAGGAAATGTGGGTTAACCTGGCTTCTCAATGTTTGAAACTGGAACATTAGTTTCTCGCGTTCATTGGCATCACGTTTTTTTAATAATTTTTCCCGCATCCGGATAAAATAATAGATCAGCAATGCTGCAGCGAGCAACGATAAAATTATAAATCCGGTGGTCCTCCAAACTGGTTTTTTTATTGTAAATGAGTATGATTTTATTTCCGACCGGGAGAAATCACCTTTTATAGATGCGCGCACCTCGAAGGTGTATACGCCGGGTGGAAGGCTTGAGTAGGTCACAATGTTGTTGCGTGTTGTAATCCAGTCGAGGTCGTACCCTTTAAGCCTTATCTGGTATCGGACAACAGTTGGCGCAGTATACCATAAAGCGTTATAATGAAATGAGATATGGTTTTTGTTATATGGGAATATATGCGAGTCAATATAGTTTTCCTTTCCCAGAAATACGGATACTTTATCCAGATGCAATGAGGGCTGACGAATTAATATATTTTCGGGTATCTGTAGTCTGATCAGACCGTTTTGTGTGCCTATCCAAGCAACATTACCAGCAGCAAGTGAGCACACATTCAGATCTGGATTAATCTCCGACAACCCAATGCCTGATCCGTAATAAAGAAATGTGCCATTGCGGATGTCGAGTAAATCCATGCCGTTATTGTGAATCACCAGAAGGTGGTGCTTTTCGTCGGCCAGTAACCCGGTAATATGAAGATCGCTCAGCCCGTCGCCGGCTGAATAATTACGGAAAGTCTTCCCGTTATAGCGGTAAATCCCTGCATTGGCTGTGCTGAACCATATATCGCCGTCGCTATCCTCGGTTATTGAATATATGACATTGCTTTCCAGGCCGTTTGCCTGGTTGAAATTGGTGAATCTACCGTTCTCGAGCATCGAAATTCCTCTGCCGTCGGTGCCAAACCAAACCCTGTTGCGCGAGTCAATAAAAACAGTGTAAATATAGTTGGTGCCGGGGAAATTCTGATCACCATAGTTGGTAAATGTAACCTGATGGCCACTTGCCAGTGGATCAGCCGCAATTTCGCATTTGTAAGCGCCTCCCAGCGTGGCCAGCCACAATTGTTGTCCTATGCCTGCGATGCAGAGTATGTTTCCATTCGAAAGCCCTTCAGTTTCGCCGAAAAGTCTGTTCTTTTTTCCATCGGGGTGAATACAAAAAAGGCCATTACCAAATGTACCTGCCCATATAAAACCATTATCATCTTCATACAGACTGATAATGTGTGTGTGTGCCTTCAGCGGAAGGTTAATGCTCTGTACTTTGCCATCCCTGTAGTTCATCCTGAACAATCCTTCATCGTTACTGAACCAGATATCGCCTTTACTGTCGGTAAGCAGGCTGTGTATGTTCTTACCGGTACTTTTTCCGGATTCTGTAAATTGAAGAAAATCCTGGCCAAATGACATAAATAACTGGCTTCCGGAAGCAATCCAATAGTTTCCCTGTCTGTCAGCATATAAATCGTTTACACGCGAAAAATTAAGGTTATCGGTGCTGGTGTATTTGCCGTTGAGGTTGCCGCCTGAAGATTCGATGCTGATAATTCCGTTTCGTTCTGTCGAAAGCCACAGCCAACCTTCGCCGGTAACTATATCGTTTACAGAGCCGTATGGCCAGTATTTTGAAGCATTCGGGACAGAAATTGCAAAGGTAGTTATGTCTACTTTGCAGATACCAGCATCCTGCATACCCGCCCACATCCCGGTTCCGTCTTGAGTCAGGCTAAGTACAATGTTGTCAGGAAGTCCTTCTGCGGTGGTCACCTTATGCACCTTTTTTTTACCGCCGGTGATACTACATACCGAAATCCCTCCATCCGTGGCAACCCAAATGCGATTCTGTGCATCAGGGATAACCATATAACAATAATTATCCGTTAACCCATCATCTGTATTAAAATTATATATGTGCTTGCCGTCGTAGTAATATACCCCCTCGCCATAAGTCGAAAACCAAAGATTTCCTGTTTTATCAGAGGCAAAACAAGTAATGGCAACCTGAGGATTACCTTCTTCAGGGTGGAAGGGCTGCAGACTATCACCTTTAAACCTGTAAATATCGCCTTTACGGGTTCCTATCCATAAAACCTGTTCCGCTGTCATATAAATTGCCGAAACCTGAAGGGAACCTTCATTTAAATTGCCCGGGAAATAAACGAAATCATTTCCGTCGAACTTGTATAATCCTTTGCCTGTGCCTATCCACATATAACTGTTGTTATCCTGGTAAAGGCAAGTGACGGAGGTTTCCCTGAAATCATCAGGACTTTTTATGTTTCTGAAATGCGGTGTCTGTCCCGAAACATCAAATACAGGCAAAATTAAAATGAGCAATACTATTTGTAATATTGCCATTCGGGTGCTGCCTGTTTTGATTGTTTTCATTATTTCTTTACAAATTCGGCTTTTACAGCAACTTTTATTTCCTCGGCAATTTTCTGGAAAACAACTTTTGGGATGGTAATGTTATGATCAACAAGCAGCACTGTAAAAACGGCATCAGCGTTAATCACGCCTTTTGCAATCCGAAGCTGAACTTTTATAATCCGCTCCTGTTCAATACCATGGATGTTAAGTTTCCCCTTTGCTCTTATTGTGTAATTACCATCAATTGTGAAATCAATCTGTTCGATAATTTTACCTTCGAATTTTGATGTTGGAAATGCTTTTGTCTCCAGATAGTTTTCATAAAAATGCTCCTGCTGCAAAGGACTGTTAAATCCCTTGAAAGACTCAGAGGAAATACTGAAAGCAAAAGTTCGCTTTTCAGCATCAATCAGGCCTTGTAGTTTAGCGGATGATGCTTTTATAAGTTCAAGCGGTGCGTCGGATAAAAAATCAACCTGACTTTTCCGGGCAGTATATAAACCCTGTTGGGCATGCACTCCGGCAGCAGTTGCGAGCAGTAAGAGGAGAATGAAGACAGTTGTTTTCATATAGGATCGTGAATTAACAAACTATAAACTACTGGTTTTGTTCGCTGTTTGATAAAAATCATTGTAATTCGTATGTTTAATGGTTGTGTTTTTCTATAAAATGATAAATCTGAATATATTAAGCAAATCAATCCTTACTTTTGCATTTGTTAAGCAGAATTAGTGTCAACATTTTTAGAAACCACCTAAAATTTCAAATTTGATGAATTAAGGATGGTATTCATTTTCATGAGATGTGAAAAGTGAGGTGAGAAATGTGATTTTCACTATAATAACATCCTCACTCATCTGACTTCCCGCCTCAAAATGAATTAAATTGAAAAATTCAGGCTGTTTCTAAGTATCTACAAATATACGTTTATTCTTGTCATTCATACTTTTAACCCGGATGTCACAAAAAGGCAATTCAATTTTTAAAGGCGATTTCGTGCTGGTGTTTTTTGCCAGCCTGCTTATGTTTACGGCATTTTATATCCTTCTGCCTACATTGCCTGTCTTCCTTAACAGGGAATTGAAAATTGATGAAAGTCAAATCGGTATCATCCTGGCTGTGTATACGCTCGCAGCACTGCTTATCAGGCCGTTTACAGGTTATATGATCGACAGGTACGGAAGAAAATTATTTTATATACTATCGGTTTTATTGTTTTCTATCATTTTTATAAGCTATCCGCTGGCCGGGGTATTTATGTGGATGATTTTCGTCCGTTTTGTTCATGGCATGGTATGGGGCGTTGCCACAACCACGGGAAGTACGCTAATTGTTGATATTATAGCACCTGAGCGCCGGGGTGAAGGCATAGGCCTTTACGGACTGGCGATGACTATTCCTATGGCAGTAGGGCCGTTGGCCGGCATACAGTTAACCGGTAATAACAACTATACTTTAATGTTCCTTTGTTCAGGTGCACTGGCATTTGCAGGTTTTCTGCTAACGATGTTAATTCATTACCCTGCAGTTACCCTGGCAGCAAATAAAAAATTCTCCTGGCGCAATCTTATTGAATCATCCTCTCTTCCGGTTGCCTTCAATTTACTTATTGTTAACATCAGTTATGGCGGGCTGGTTTCTTTTATCTCGCTCTATGCATTGAAAACCGGGATTGGCTACACAGGCTTGTTTTTTATCATTTTTGCAGTTGGTATTACCCTGGCAAGGTTATATATGGGTAAAGTATTCGACCGTCATGGTCCAAAAATGCTTTCAATTGCAGGCTTACTATTACTTATTTCCGGGCATATCTTGCTGGGATTACTCATAAGTGCTGCCGGATTTATGATTGCTGGTTTCCTGCTGGGGCTGGGAAGTGGTATTATTTTCCCGGTTTTCCAGGCTATGGTTAACAACCTTGTTCCACCTCAGCGCCGTGGCGCGGCAAATTCAACATTGTTTTCAGGGCTCGATCTGGGTATAGGACTGGGAATGCTGATTACAGGTTTTCTGGCTCATCGCACCGGTCTTCCTAACACGTATCTTATTTATGGCTTGCTTAACGCGATAGCATTGATATATTTCCTTTTTGTTTCCTTAACACACTACCAGAAGAAACTCGCTTCAATTGCTGCTGAAAACAAGTAATTATCAGTAAAAGCCGGAATAATTGTTTTCCCCGGTGCGAGGCTGGTGTTTTGATACCCACATGCCCGCGCTGTTTGCCTTCGTCTACATCTAGTTGTGAAATTTCTAACAGGCCGGTCCCTACACCCTGAAAATCACTTTAAAAGCCAAATTTTTGTTTCGCCATGGCATATGCGTGGCAATACACAGCAAGGCGAACTGTATGGATTTATTGTGCTTTTTCATGCCTTGTATTTCGAGGAGATACCTCTGGCTTAGAAACGCCAGCATTGTTATAAAGCCTTGACCTTTTATGCACATATTGCTTATTTTTAAAGGTGTGCATGAAACCGCTTCGCTAAGTTGGTACTTTTCTATCAAGGGAAAAGGACAAAGAGTTAAACAGTAATTAATTTTCGGATTAATTCATGGAACTATTATGATGCCTTATCTTTTCCAGCACATCAAAATATAATACAGCCTAATTAATTAAATTACTTTAAGGCGGGTTTGTAAAATAATTTTGTAACTTAGCGCCCCATTAAAACAGATATAAATCAGGATAATTTATATTGAAAATTAAACTGGAGAGATGGCCGAGTTGGTCGATGGCGCACGCCTGGAAAGTGTGTATACGCCAAAAGCGTATCATGGGTTCGAATCCCATTCTCTCCGCTGATAAAATGCTTCACAATAAGATCAATTCACAAAAAAAACAAAATCAATACAGTGACACTATGAAAAAAGCAATTGCCTTCTTATCAATAGCTTTAATGCTATCTATCGGGTTGTCGAATTTTACATTCGCTCAGGCTCAGCCGGCAGCTACCGATACAAATGCTGCTGCACAGGTTGAAACTACTACAGCACCGGTTGAAGAAACTACCGAAGCTGCTGCTGAAACATCTGAATCGTTTCACCAGGTACTGAAGAAAAAATTTATCGAGGGTGGTGCTGAGTGGATGGCACCAATCCTTTTGTGTCTTATCATAGGCCTGGGCCTTTGTATTGAGCGTATTATTTATCTTAACCTTTCAACAACCAATACTACCAAATTGCTGAATAAGGTTGAAAGCGAACTACAGGCTAACGGAATCAGTGCTGCAAAAGAAGTTTGTAAAAATACACGCGGCCCGGTTGCTTCCATATTCTTCCAGGGATTAGATCGCTATAACGAAGGACTCGATATGGTCGAAAAATCAGTTATTTCATACGGTGGTGTTATGATGGCACGCCTCGAAACCAACCTTTCGTGGATCACCTTATTTATTGCTCTTGCTCCGATGCTCGGATTCCTTGGTACTGTTGTAGGTATGGTTTTCGCATTCGATTCAATAGAAGCTGCCGGTGATATTTCACCTACTGTTGTGGCAGGTGGTATGAAAGTAGCTCTTCTCACAACCGTATTTGGTCTTATCGTAGCAATTATCCTGCAGGTTATTTATAACTATCTGGTTGCAAAAGTCGAATCAATTGTAAATTCTATGGAAGATGCTACCATCAGTTTCATGGATATTCTTGTTAAGAACAAAAATGCTAAAAACTAATAGCCATGGATAGTTTAATCACTATAGGGCTATACCTGGCTTATTTTGCGCTTTTTATAGCCATTGCCGCCCTGCTTGTTTTCCCGGTGATTACAATGGTAAAGGGAAACATTAAAAATGCCAAAGGCACACTCATCGGAATTGCCGCTCTTGTACTTGTTATCATTCTCGCGTATATTATTTCCCCTGCCGACCAGGGTTTATTTTATACAAAAATGAATGTTTCGGCCGGAGCCTCAAAACTTATAGGAGCCGGACTCATTACCACGTACATTATCTTAGCCGGGCTCGTGCTCATTACCGTTTATACATCGGTTGTAAAATGGTTTAAATAAACCATAAAATCTTAACTGCTATGGCAAGAATAAGTCCTGAATTAAATACAGGGTCAATGGCGGATATATCATTCCTCCTGCTTACTTTTTTCCTGTTGACTTCATCAATCGACACGGATCAGGGTATTACCAGGAAATTGCCGCCACCACTCGATCCGAACAACCCTCCGCCTGATATCGATATTAAGGAACGTAATGTGTTAAAAGTGCTCGTAAGCAAAAGTAATGCATTACTTGTACAGGGTAAATTTATTGATATCCGCGAACTGAAAGAAACCGCCAAGAACTTTCTTTCAAATCCTCAGAACCGGGAGGACCTCCCGATGATGGACGAAAAGGATATTCCTGGTTTAGGAAAAGTAAGAGTCTCAAAAGGAGTAATCTCCCTGAAAAACGACAGGGGTACATCCTACGAAACATACATAAGTGTGCAGAATGAACTTGCTGCTGCTATCAGCGAACTCCGCGATGAATTATCAAAACAGAAGTATGGCGTAAAATTCAATGATCTGGACAACGATAAGAGCGATGCAATTTCTAAAGCTGTTCCGGTAGCAATTTCTGAAGCTGAACCCGAAAATATAGGAGGGAAATAAGATGGCACGTTTTAAGAAAGCAGGTTCACGAAAAGTCCCGGGTATCAACACCGGTTCCATGTCAGATATCATTTTTATGTTTCTGTTCTTCTTTATGGTAATTACTACCATACGGGAAGTTACACTGCTCGTAAAAATCAAAGCACCCCAGGCTACAGAGGTACAGAAACTCGAAAAGAAAGCACTGGTTAGCTTTATCTATATCGGACAGCCTGCACAAACAAAGTATGGCAACGAATCGCGTATTCAGTTGAATAATTCATTCGCTTCCGTTTCGGACATTCAGGCTTTTGTGGCCGTTGAAAGGCAGTCGCGTAATGAAATTGACCGCAAGATGCTCACTACCTCATTAAAAGTAGATGGCGAAACCAAGATGGGAGTGGTTACTGATGTTAAACAGGAACTCCGCAAAGCAAGTGCTTTTAAAATCAATTATTCAACCCGTAAAAAAGGAAAAGTTACAGAATAAGCAAATACTGCAAAGTTCAATGTGAGAGATTGTCATAAACCGGCAATCTCTTTTTCTTGTCCGGATATGAAATATGAACAAAAAAGACCCGGAATACTACATTGGAGTGTGCCCCTTTTGGCGTTCCCGGTTCCGAATTTCATTTTTTAAGTTCCGGGTATTGATTTCCAATCAGTTCCTTGCATATATTCCCTGAATTATACTTTCAAGATATTGTGCGAATTTAGCCCGGCCCGTGGTCTTTTACTTCCTTCCTAACCGTAATATTGTGAATATAATACAATATCCCTGCTACCCCGATCATGCTTACGACAGTGAACCATGCGGCATTCTCCATACCGAAATTTTCAGCATTGGTGTTCATATACCCCTTTCGGAATAAAAACTCAACAATAACCGAAAGGAAATTATTCGCAAAATGCGCAGCAATAGGAAGCCACAGGCTTCCGCTCCAGATGAAAAGATACCCAAGCGACATGCCTAAGAGAAACCTTGGCAAAAATCCGTAAAACTGCATGTGTATAGCTGCAAATATGAACGACGACAGGAAAACAGCGAAGTGTGTGCTTTTCGACCAATCTTTTAATAAGGTAGTCAGTGCGCCCCTGAAAAGAAACTCTTCGGCAAAAGCCGGCAAAATAGCTATCATAAAAATGTTTACAATCAATCCACGTACTGATGTTGTCGATAAAAAAGCCTCTGTAACTAATTCACCCTGGTTTTCGGCTTTTTTCATCCATTGTTCCACATAGGAGAGCCATTCGGGTAATGAAAGGTAACTGTTCAACTCATTGGCCCACCCGATAAAAGGTTGGGCAATAATAATCAGGATAAAGGATAAGAGAACAGAAAGCGAAGTAACCGGGTTGGCTAATCGGAAAGGTGGAGCATTTTCCAAAGTGCACAGCCACAAATAAATAACTGCCGGGAGTAACAAGCCTCCGACTGAATTTATTATCTGCATTACCTTCAGAGCATTTATGGTCGAAGGATTACTGAAGTCGGGAGATGATAAGAAGTTTATTATACCACTACCATAAAAGGGCACAAGCACCAGTATTCCGAAAAGCGTGGAGAAAAGCAGGAAACTGAACACTAAGGTCAACAGTAATAAAAACTTGCCAAAATAGTTCATATGGCTGTAAGCACCTTTAAGCATATTTTTTTTAACAAAAGTAATGAATATGACCGAATAGCAAACTTAGGCTGATGTGGCAGGATATTATTTTGATGTGCCAGGCTATATTATCGCCTGAAGAAAAATTTCTATTTTGATCTTGATTTTGTTCTTTTGTCATGACACAAAAGAACCAACTTAAGCAATGGGCGAATATAAGGTCTATGCATAATATAAATTTTCCACAGATGTACGCCTTTTGAGCCTTGATCTTTTATGCACAAATTGCTTATTTTAAAGGTGTGCATGAGATCGCTATGCTAAGTTCTTTGTTACTTTACTTTTGCATCAAGGCAAAAGAAAGTAAAACTAACCTGATTATTTACCATACTTTTTTCTTATAATTCGTCCTTTCGTCTTGAAAAATTTTTTTTAAGAAAAAATGTGCCATACAATATTTAGATGCATTCAAGTTCCAGCGCATCAAAAAAATATTTAACCGCTAATGTTGCTATTTTTGTAGTATAAAACATCCGGATGATTATTGGAAAAACTGACCTGGGTAAATTCCCTGTATTATTAGCTCCGCTTGAGGATATCACTGATTCGGCATTCAGGAATATTTGCCGTATTCATGGTGCCGGTATGGTGTACACCGAATTTGTTTCGTCCGAAGCTTTAGTTCGTTCAGCAATTAAAAGCAATAATAAAATGCTGTTCGATGAAGCCGAAAGGCCGATAGGTATCCAGATATTTGGTAACAATATCGAAGCTATGCGAAATGCTGCCTTGCTTGCCGGGCAGAATCACCCTGAATTGATAGATATAAATTTTGGCTGCCCCGTGCGTAAGGTTGCCATGAAAGGTGCCGGTGCTGCCTTATTAAAAGATATCCCTTTAATGACAGCCATCACCCGCGAAGTAGTAAATGCTGTGAAAGTGCCGGTAACAGTGAAAACAAGACTTGGCTGGGACGAGTCAGACAAAGTTATTGTTGACGTAGCCGAAAGACTTCAGGATGTTGGAATACAGGCCATTACCATACATGGACGCACACGTGCACAAATGTATGCCGGCAAAGCGGACTGGACACTGATTGGTGAGGTGAAGAATAATCCCCGGATGAAAATCCCCGTTATAGGTAACGGCGATATCGATAGTGCCCTTATAGCTGCCGAAATGTTCAGCCGGTATGGAGTTGACGCTATTATGATCGGCAGGGCAGCCATCGGCAATCCATGGATTTTTGATCAGGTGAAAGCGTTTGTCACGGATGGTAAACTGATTTCTGCGCCCGAATTGCATGAACGAATTTCTGTAAGCCTGGCACATCTCAAACTGGCCATTCAAAAAAAAGGCGAACACAAAGGGATCGTCGAGATGCGTAAGCACTATGCCGGTTATTTTAAAGGCCTTCCCGGTTTTAAAAAGATACGTATGCGAATTCTGACCTGTACTGATTTTTCTGAAATACAGGAAATCCTCCTGAAATTATCCTGAACTCTCAGGGACTAAAAAAATTTATTTGTCATCCATTTTGTCACGAAATTTGTACTATAAATTCAGAGTCAATAATTTGTTTGTCTGGCTATTGCGAATGAAGAAGGTGAGTGTTTCGGGTTAAAGGATGTAGTATACATTTTACTTTATAAGAAACAAATCGGAAATTGCTTCTGATTCAAGGTGGCAAATTCTTTTATTGCGATCCTAAAGAGCTGTTTAATAAGTTTATACGGTATTATAACTGAAGTTTACAAAGTTCAAATAAATCGTATTCCTCACAAATATCAGTAGTGAATTTTTCCCGATACATGAGTATCAGTTTATTTTTTAAAATGGTACAAAAGTGGAAAGGTCTTCCCGAAATGAAAAAACATGTCCCTTTACGGGACTTGTACTAAATTATTTATTTACTTTGTTACTTTTCCGTTTTTAGGAAATTAACAATAGAAAAGGACAATTATGGATGTATTTAAAATCTTTGTTGTGGAGGATGATCTCATGTACGCTAAAGTACTATCGTATCATTTATCCCAAAACCCGGATTATGAGGTGACAATATTTACATCCGGCAAGGAATTGCTGGCGAATTTGTATAAAGGGCCTTCTGCCATATCCCTTGATTTCAACCTTCCTGATATGTCGGGCTTTGAGGTGTTGAAACGTATCAGGGAGTTTGATCCTGAATTGCCTGTTATAATTGTATCGGGGCAGCAGGATATTTCAACAGCAGTTGAATTACTGAAAAAAGGCGTTTACGACTATGTTCTCAAGGATCAGGATACCAAGGACAGGATATGGTCGGCCATGCGGAATATTAAATCGAATTTCAACCTGAAGCAACGTATAGTAAATCTGGAGGACGAAATAGGAAAAAAATACGAATTTAACAACCTGATTAAAGGCGATAGCGCAGCAATAAATGCAATTTTCCGGCTTATTGAAAAAGCCATAAAAACTACTATCTCAGTCTCCATCCATGGCGAAACAGGTACCGGTAAGGAGTTGGTTGCCAAAGCAATACATTTTAATTCGAAACGAAAGAACAAATCTTTTGTCCCGGTGAATGTAACCGCAATCCCCCGCGAACTCATCGAGAGCGAAATGTTCGGCCACGAAAAAGGTTCCTTTACCGGTGCCAACAACCAGCGTATCGGTCGTTTTGAAGAGGCCAACCATGGTACCATTTTCCTGGATGAAATTGGTGATATGGATCTGAATATGCAGGCAAAGTTACTGAGGGTATTGCAGGAAGAAGAAGTGGTAAGGGTTGGTGCCAATAAACCGGTGAAACTTGATGTTCGCGTAATTGTTGCCACGCATAAAAATCTGCTTGAAGAGGTTAAGAAGGGAACTTTTCGCGAAGATTTGTATTACCGGCTGTTAGGCTTACCTATCGAGCTTCCTCCTTTGCGTACGCGTGGGAACGATATATTTTTGCTTGCCAGGTTTTTTGTTGATGAATTCTGTGCAAAGAACAGCATGCCCAAACTTACGATTTCGGCTGAGGCTATGGAAAAATTCCGTAAATACCCTTTCCCTGGTAATGTGCGCGAACTGAAGGCCATTGTTGAACTTGCCGCTGTAATGACCAATACCAATACAATTCATTCCGAGGATATCAAATTACCGAATACAGCCGCGGTGCTCGATTTCGTTAACGAAGAAGCCTCGCTCGATGATTATATCAAAATCATTATTACCCACTACCTGAATAAATACGATAACAAGGTTCGCCTGGTAGCCGATAAACTGAATATTGGCAAAACTACTATTTACCGCATGATAAAAGATGATGTGCGGGAGTTGCAGTAGGATTTATGTTCTGCTATTATTTTTACTAATCCGGTGATATAGTTACCGGTTCGGCTTTAGTTTCCCAAATTCAAAGAAATCCGTTACATCAAGTTCGCTTGTAATATGAATTCCGGCAATTCCCGGTTTTGCTGCTGCTTCTACGTTAACAAGCGAATCATCGATAAAAATACATTCCGAAGGATTTAAACCTGCATTTTGCAGCACATAGGTATAAATTCCCGCATCAGGCTTGTGCAAACCGATTTCGTATGAAAGATACAATGTATCGAATAAATCCGTCATCTGTAAGGCATGTTTTTCGTAGAATTCTTTAGTATAATGCCGGAAATGAATACTATTGGTATTTGACAAAAGGTAAATCCGGTAATTCTTTCTCAGTAGCTGCAACAGTTGAACCCGGTGAGGCGGGAAATCCAGTAAAAGCAGGTTCCATGCCCGGTCAATTTCGGCATCATTTACTTTTTTACCCATAATGCCGCATAAAGCATTGCGAAATTCTTCGGGACTGATGCTGCCGGTATCGAATTTTTCGAATACGCGTTCATTTGCCAGCCTGATTTTAAGCTCTTCCTGAGGGATTCCGCTTTGAATTGCAAATTCATTTAATGAAAGTAAGGGGTTGATATTCAGTAGCACACCTCCTAAATCGAAAATAATATTCCTGATTTCTGTCGTTTTAATTCCGGGCATAAAAAAAATATTTAATACAGGCTTTTAATTTGACCGCAAAAGTGTAAATTTGCACCCATAATTACAAGTTTATACTGGCTTTTAATTTAAAGGGCCTATAGCTCAGATGGTTAGAGCAACTGACTCATAATCAGTAGGTCCCTGGTTCAAGTCCAGGTGGGCCCACCAATAGTAACAATAAACCCCTCTAAATAAATACTTTAGAGGGGTTTATTATTGTTAGGGATTACTACAGGTGACAATCAGATATTTAAATTTACTTGCTTAATTATCCATTTTGAATAACTGAACATTTCATTAAAATAAAATAAATCCAGGCATTTCCCTTCTTTTCTTTTTCCTTCGAATGGCGAAACTTATCTTATTAAATTCTTACATTTGTTCAATAGTTCATTTCCGAACTGCTTTTCACCTCTGAAAGCAACT
>JBBQUX010000060.1:0-18925 GCA_038212135.1 Bacteroidales bacterium
GGCATTGACTTTGTCTCCAGATAATCCACACCTTCGAGATTCGATAAAGCATCCTCTATTTTCCTGGAAACAGAGGTTTCCACCTCATTAGTAGGCTTTTATGGCGATTTTATAATCCAAGTAAGTGTTTTAACCCTGCAAAGTTCCGAACGATGCAATTGCAATAAGAATAATCCTTTATATTTATAATGTTTACATGTGAAAGAAATGGCTTTACAGATTTTGTAAATAATCGATAATTTTTAGATGGGTTCAAATTTCATATCCGCAACAGATCGTTCTACTCCCTTCACATATTTAATGAATTACGCAAAATGCGTAACGCATTTTGCGTAATTCATTCATGGTATCCTCCATCTCAAAGATTCGTATCTTTGCCGCCCCTAATACCCGTAGATGCACAACCCCGCAATACAACCCGAAAAAGCCGTCCTTATCGGACTTGTAACCTCCAAACAGGACGAGGACCAGGCGAACGATTACCTCGACGAACTGGAATTCCTGCTCGATACCGCCGGGGCAATTCCCGATAAACGTTTCGTACAGAAACTTCCCATGCCTGATTCGCGCACATTCGTTGGAGCCGGCAAACTTGCCGAAATTGCAGAATATGTAAAAGCGGCCAGCATTGATTTAGTAGTTTTCGACGACGAACTCAGCGGATCACAAACCCGTAATATCGAACGCGAAGTAGGTTGCCGTGTGATTGACCGCCCCATGCTGATCCTTGATATTTTCGCCAAACGTGCCCGGACCACCACCGCGCATACACAGGTTGAACTGGCCCAATACCAGTACCTATTACCGCGGCTTACCCGTATGTGGACACACCTTGAGAAACAACGCGGGGGCATAGGTATGCGTGGTCCCGGTGAAAAAGAAATTGAAACTGACCGCCGTATTATCCGCGATAAAATTGCTTTGCTAAAGGAAAAACTTAAAGATATCGACAAGCAGAAAGTGACCCAGCGCAAAAACCGCGGTGAAATGATACGCGTTGCTCTTGTAGGCTATACTAATGCAGGGAAAAGCACTACCATGAACCTGCTTAGCAAAAGTGATGTGTTTGCCGAAAACAAGCTTTTTGCCACCCTCGACACCACGGTTCGTAAGGTAGTAATTGAGAATCTTCCTTTCCTGCTTACTGATACAGTTGGATTTATCCGCAAACTGCCTCACAACCTGGTTGAATCGTTTAAATCGACACTCGACGAAGTGCGCGAAGCCGATCTGCTGTTGCATATAGTGGATATTTCGCATACCGCTTTCGAGGAGCAAATTGATATTGCAACACAAACGCTGAATGAGATTGGGTGCGCTGACAAACCTTCTATCATGATTTTCAACAAAATTGATGCTTACACACACGTAGAAAAAGACCCTATTGACCTGGCACCTCCAACAAAGGAAAATATTACCCTCGAAGAACTCAGGAATACATGGATGGCCAAGGTAAATTCACCGGCGATATTTATTTCGGCCAAGCAGAAAACCAATATCGACGAACTTAGGAAAATGCTGTACGAGGAGGTAAAAAAATTGCATGTTATAAGGTATCCGTATAATAGTTTGCTTTACTAAACTACCTGAAAACTATCCAAATTCCGAAATCCAGAACCAAATGAAAAACGATACCATCCTCAACATAAAACCCCTTGACTTTATGTGGCCGGTAAAGGATCCGTTTCTTTTTTGTGCTCATCATCTTGATTGTTTCCCAGCCGGGAACGATGAAATGGGACCCGCTGCCTCACTGGCCGGTCGAAACCTCGGGCAGGATTTTACCATCAAGGACGGATGGCGTATGTATCATGGCGAAACCGTACCGGGTTTTCCTGCTCATCCTCACCGCGGATTCGAAACGGTGACTGTTGTAATGCAGGGACTTGTCGATCATTCCGACTCGTGGGGACAGGCCGGGCGATATGGCAATGGCGATGTACAATGGATGACAGCCGGCGCAGGACTGCAACATTGCGAAATGTTTCCTTTGCTGAACCGCGAAAGCGAAAATCCTGCCGAGTTATTCCAGGTGTGGCTAAATCTTCCGAAAGAGAAAAAATTCGCAAAGCCTCACTTCAAAATGCTGTGGAACGAAGATATTCCGGTTCACACAACTATTGATGAAAACGGGAAATCTGTCGAAATCAGGATTATTGCCTGGAATTTAAGTAACGCAACTTCCCCTCTTCCCGCACCTGATTCATGGGCAGCTGATTCAGCCAATGAAGTTGCTATCTGGACAATTAAAATGGAAGCAGGTTCACAATTTACAATTCCTGTAGCCTTCGGACAAGTTAACCGGAACCTCTATTTCTACAAAGGCGATTCCATAACAGTTGCCGGTACGACAGTGGATGCAAATCAAGCCGTCGAGGTTAATGCAAACATAGCACTGACTATTCAGAACGGAGGCTCTGAAAGTTTTTTTCTTTTATTACAGGGAAAGCCAATTAATGAACCCGTTGCACAATATGGCCCGTTTGTTATGAATACGCAAGCTGAAATTCAACAGGCGAGGAATGATTATCGTCAAACCGAATTCGGGGGCTGGCCATGGCCTCGCTACGATCAGGTTCATCCGCGTATACAAGGCCGCTTCGCGAAATATGCTGACGGAACAGAAGATGCAAGGTGAGGGAAAGCTCTGAAACTGTCCGAAAAGACTCATGACCCAAAATCCAGGTCACAAATTCCTAGACCAAAGTCCCAAGCATTAAATTCCCAGATCCTTTAGGAAATTTTATCGCTGAACGACTGATATTTTTCGCCAGACAGTACAAATCAGACTATATAGGCTATACCGTTTATACCGGGGACTCATCGATTTTATTTGCTTTACGTTCAGTGGGTTATGTGCCTTTATCGTACAAAACACCTATGAGTTTAACCCATTAAAACCCATGAGCCATGAAAAATACAGCCTTTCTTTTTTTTCTCCTGGTTTTGTTGACATCCAGTGGGAATGCTGCAGGTAAAACGACTTATAATTTCATAATCATCGGCGACCAAACGTACTATTGCGACCAAGTTCGGGTTGGTAAAGCATTTACCCGCATTTGCATTGATGGCAATCAATTTTTCAATGTCCCGACGGCAATTGTCGATGCATACGCTGAAAAAGGTGCGTTTTATGAGCATTTACCCATTCTTACAAAAGATCAGGATACTGCCGGCTGGGCCTTATGCAGTTTATTGCTTCGCATGATGGAAACCGACTGTACCGCTATTTCAGCAATTGTTTAAAATATGATCCGGTAAATGAAAAAATTGATCCGGTATTGCCTGTTTACAGGTATTATATTTTAAAAAGCGGCAATTTCGTTTCAGTTACTGATGATGAGGATTTACAGGCACAACTGTCATCATTTAACGTAAAAGTGATTGCCTGATTCAAACACAGGTGAGATTGTTTTGAGTGTCAAATTTATACAGTCGGGACAGAGCCAACATCCCGGCTCTGTTCTTCTCATGTTTCATGATCAAAAGAAATATGATTACGATGTCAATATGCCGTCTATCATAATCAGCAGCAATTCTCAGAAACTAACGATAAATGAATGAATAAAAATGATTTGGATTAAGCACTATCCTTTACTACCTTTGATATATAGTTATATTCTCAAATAATAAGCTTTTCTTTTACAGTTAAACATGAATTAATATGGAAATTTTTATCGCATCCCGGCTGACAACCGGAAACAAACTTTTTCCTTCAAGAATCAGTATTGAGGAACATGGTGTCACTTTAAAAATTCCCGGTTTGTTCAGCGGGAATGAAAAAACAATTCCTTACACCCGAATCTCTTCGGTAGATATTATTTGCCCTTTTCTGGGATTCTCAACTATTGTTATCAGCACCACAGGTGAAGGGAATATCAGGGCCCATGGGTTTTTGAAAAACGAAGTAGTACGAATGAAAGAACTCATTCTTGAGAGAATCAATTTCACTAATGCATAGTGTGGCCTGCATATTCTTTAACCCGGACAAATCCGGTTTTCCTTCATAACCGGGGTTTCCCAGAGTGTAATCCTTCGCAGTACATTCAACCATATTTTCCAGGTATCTGATTCCTTTATTCACATTCCGGAACTTCAACTGAAAATTCATGATCAGCATTGGTAATCTTTGGGATTTGGAACGTGGATTTTTTGATTTCCTTTTAGGTATAAACTTATCCCTGTTGGGAATATCTGCCCTCATGCTGGCAATATCTTTCACTTTTGGAATGCATTGGTTATCTTAGCAGTAATTTTTATACCCATCATTTAAAAAGAAGCCTGTTATGTCAGATCTTTTATCCCCGCTAATCATCAAGAATGTTAAGCTTAAAAACAGGATTGCAATTTCTCCTATGTGTCAGTACTCTGCTGAAGACGGATTTGCTACCGATTGGCACCTCGTACATTATGGCAGCCGGGCGGTTGGCGGCGCTTCGTTAATAATACAGGAAGCAACGGCTGTTTCGGCTGAAGGACGCATTTCGCCCGGTGATTTGGGATTGTATAAAGAGGAACACATGCAAAAGTTACGAAATGTTACTTCTTTTATTCATCAGCATGGGGCTGTGGCCGGAATTCAACTGGCACATGCAGGGCGAAAAGCAGGCTGCTCGGTTGCCTGGAAAGGGGGCAAACAATTAAAAGAAAATGAAGGTGGCTGGACAACCCTGGCTCCATCCGAAGTTGCTTTCAACCACGACGATAATACATCGCAGGCATTGGATGCAGCAGGGATAAAGAAAGTAATTTCTGATTTTAAAACGGCTGCCCGTAGGGCATGGCAAGCCGGGTATAAAGTGATTGAAATACATGCAGCACATGGCTACCTTATTCACCAATTCCTCTCACCTTTAAGCAACCACCGGACGGATAACTATGGTGGCAGTTTCGAAAACAGGACTCGCCTGCTGCTTGAAATTATTAAAGAAATTCAAAGGGAATGGCCACAAAATCTTCCGCTCTTTGTAAGAATATCAGTTACCGATTGGGCTGAAGGCGGATGGGATATTGCCGAAGCAGTTAAGCTTTGTTTGCTGCTAAAAGAACAGGGAGTCGATTTGATTGACTGTTCGTCGGGAGGGTTGGTGCCTTATGCCAAAATTCCGCTAGCACCCGGCTACCAGGTTGAATTTGCTGAGCGGATAAAAATAGAGACGGGCCTGCTAACCGGAGCTGTCGGACTGATAACTGAAGCAAAACAGGCGGATGATATTTTAAATAAAGGACGGGCAGATCTGATACTTATAGCAAGGTCATCGCTGAGGGATCCTCATTTTGCATTGCATGCAGCAAAGGCTCTGGGTGACGATGTAGAATGGCCTTTGCAATATCTGAGGGCAAAGCTATAGCAGGTGTAAGAAAATATTTTATCGAAAATCTTTTTGTGCTGTTTTCATAAAAGCTACATGCCCACTTCTGAATCTGTTTGTGACTGCCGATGATACTGTAACTCCGGTACTTGCTTAATCGAACGAAGGCTGCACCAATTTCACAACACCTATCCATTCGCGAAATATGTTATGTTTATGCGGTTTGGAGAATCATTCCGTTCGCAAATAATTTCTTACTATTATCAAGCTTTCCGGGGGGGGAAAGGAGGACGAAAATGTCCTCCTATTCACACATCCTCAAAGCGCTGCTCAATTTAATTTCGCCGGGCCTAAAAATACCCGACCTGCTTATCAATAATATCGAAGAAATTCTTTTGGTACGTATCTCCAATGGGAATACGCTGATCAGCAATTTTGATATGTCTACGCTCAATTGATTCAATTATACCCAGAGCTACAAAATACGATCTGTGAACCCTGCAGAATTGAAAGTCTTCTCAAGTCTGGTCGTTCAGGTGAATGGAGTGAGTGACAAAAATGTTACCAGGTAATAATGAGTAGAAAAATTACTCAGTATGCTTTTGATGAACTTTGGTAATAAATGAAGGGAGGAGTTTCTGAAACATGGGGTTAATAGTAGGTTTGGAGGTATGTACTTAATAACCTGGGTGGAGTCTGGAAAAATAAACTCGCCCCATCGCACTCGTACATCTGGTAATAATACTTATACAATCCGGGTGGAATTTGTATCAAATTATAATCAGTGCCTTGGCAAATAAGGATTTTTCAATATCTAACCCAAGTGTACAACAAAATCAGATTCTCACTTCTTTAGAGATAAATCCGGATCTCTAAAAACTCATTTGAATAAGCTAAAATCCGAATTGTTTCATAAACATTAAAAAAGCAGCTAACAACAATTGTTAACTGCCTGATTTCCAGCTCCCCCTTCAGGACTTGAACCTGAGACCCTCTGATTAACAGTCAGATGCTCTAACCAACTGAGCTAAGGAGGAATGTCAATTTATTTTTGGTTTTCCCCTCGAAAGGGACGGCAAAATTAAACATTCAATTGGAAATAACAATATCTTTGCAAAAAAAAAGTCAATTTCAGTTAAAACCTATTTTTAATACCCTTGTATGAGTACCGTAGTTGTTGGAACAGTTGCATTTGATAAAATTGAAACCCCTTTTGGGAAAACAGATAAAATACTTGGTGGTGCTGCCACTTTTATCAGCCTCACTGCATCACATTTTGCTCATGATGTGCATATTATAAGTGTTGTTGGTGGCGATTTCCCCGAAGAATATATAAACCTTTTAACCGAAAGAGGAGTCAATACTGATGGCCTCCAGGTTAAACCTGAAGGAAAATCATTTTACTGGTCGGGACGCTACCATACCGATATGAATACCCGTGATACACTTATTACTGAACTGAACGTTCTCGCCGATTTCGATCCGGTTCTGCCTTCAACCTGCCTCACACCCGAATTTGTAGTACTTGGCAACCTTACACCAAGTGTTCAGATACGCGTACTTGATCAACTTGAAAAACAGCCGAAACTGATCGTGATGGATACCATGAACTACTGGATGGATTCAGCATGGGACGATCTTATGAAAGTGATTGCACGGGTTGATGTACTTATGGTTAACGATTCTGAAGCACGGCAGCTTACCGGTGAATATTCACTTGTAAAAGCAGCGCAAAAAATCTTAACCATGGGTCCAAAATATCTTGTAATCAAAAAAGGGGAACACGGTGCTCTTCTGTTCCACAAAGACAGTGTTTTCTTTGCTCCTGCGCTTCCTCTTGAAGAAGTTTTTGATCCGACAGGCGCAGGCGATACTTTCGCCGGCGGTTTTATCGGCCATCTGGCAAGTACAGGCGACATATCATTCGGGAACATGAAAAATGCCATTATCTACGGTTCAGCCATGGCCTCGTTTACAGTTGAAAAATTCGGTACTGAAGGCTTGCTAAATCTCACGAAAGAAGACATTTACGATCGATTGAAACTTTTTGTTGACCTGGTGCAGTTCGATATTTCACTCGTAAACTCCTAGGCTGAGACTTTTCTCACAATTTATTTTTTATAAAAAAGCTGCTAAATAAATGATTAGCAGCTTTTTGCGTTATAATTCATTCTCAAAAATCCTTTTAAAACAATATTTTTCTGAAAATATCAAATCTTCCTCAATATTAATATTTAAATTTGGATATCCATTCTAACTGTTTAACCAAATTTAAACTCCGTTAATTATGAAAAAAAAATTACTGTTATTAGCTGCCCTGCTGATAGGTGCTTTTTCGATGGCACAAACTGCAAGGCAAAGTTCGGCTCTTATTGATGATGGGACTGAATACAGCCCACTGCTCACACAATGGAGCAATCCCGAAACAGATGCGATATCACTCTGGTCCCTGCCAAGTACGGGTGCCACTTCGGGAAATACACGTTGTCCGGGTAATGCATCACGCTTTCAGCGTACAGAATATATTATCACTGCTGCAGAAATGGCCACGAGTGGATTTCCTGTTGGCCAGGAAATAAACTCCATTGGATTTCTGGTTGGAACCGCGGGAGCCACAACACAATCAGGAACTTTTACTGTTTATCTGAAAAACACTTCCGACGCCACTTATTCATTAGGTGCTAACTGGGATGTTACCGGTTTTACCAAGGTAAGTGAAATTGCTAACTGGACAGTTCCGATTGCTGCCGGATCGTACGAAGTGCCTTTCAGTGGTGGCTCATCTTTCACGTATACCGGAGGTGGAGTATATGTAGCCTGGGAGTTTAATAATCCCTCAGGCACATTGGGAACTACTGCACTGGTAGCATTGTGTAACCTCAATTTAACAGGAGGATTAATGGGTAACCGCAGTAATACTGCTATGCCAACAGCACTCACGGCATCAAACTGGAGACCTGCCACAATATTTGGAAATAACTTTTATACCGATATTATCCAGGTTACAAATATTTATACACTGGCCCGGAATCCTATACCCTTTGGAGCCCCAACTCCAATTGACGTCAGAGTTGCAAATGTCTCCGCATCGCCGGTAACTTTCGATGTGACACTAACCGTGAAGGACCCGACAAATACCATAAGCAGGTACACATCGACCCAAACAGTTACAGCACTGGCAGCAAATACTGCTTCCGTTTTAAATTTCACGGGATGGAATCCGACAATAACTGAAGAAGCAAACATCACGGTTACTACTTCGGCAGTTGTCGGTGAAAACTGGACAGTTAATAATTCACTTACAAATCCTTGCAGCGTTAATAACAGCCTGTATTCTTATAATTACACTACTACCGGTGCCGGTGGATTTGGTTTTACCTTTCCGGGTCCTGGAATTTTCTCAGCAAAATACCATATGAATGGACAGGGAAAAGTAACCGGAGCAAACCTTGTTATAGCAAATTCTGCCACTAATACAGGAAATACCATTTATGCAGTAGTAATGAACAGTACAGGAACAATCGTTGCTCAGTCGGCAAATTATGTGATTACCGCTCCAGATCTTGGTATCAATAAAAACTTTACTTTCCCCACACCTCCGGTATTTACTGATGAGGATTATTATGTCGGACTTGCTCAAACAGCAGGTGCAGCTCAATGGTATCCTATGGGCACCTTTACCGAGTCGCCTCCCAGGGGAAACACTTTTTACGAATCAGATATTGCAGGAGGAACACTAACTCCTCTTGGTTCCAACTGGGCTTTGACGTTTGGCATTGAAGCTATTGTTGCTCCCAATTTCGAATTACCTGTTATAACTTCTCTGGCTGCTTCTTCTATTGCAGATATTACAGCAAGTGTTAACGGTTCGGTTATGGCAAACTCCAACACGGTTGCAGTTTCCTTCGAATATGGAACGACCACTGCATATGGAAGTATTGCTGCCGGAACTCCGGCAACAGTAACCGGAACAACAGTAACCCCTGTTATGCGTATTCTTACAGGATTGCTTCCGCTAACTACATACCATTTCAGGGCAGTAGGTACGATCGGACTGTTTAAATTTTATGGTGCCGATCTCACTTTTACTACACTGGCATCACCGCCGACCGTTGTAACACAATCTGCATCATCTGTTGATATTTCATCTGCTACTCTTAATGGCACGGTAAAAGCAAATAACAATTCGTCAACAGTAACATTCGAATATGGGCTTACCAACGCTTATGGAACCACTGTTAATGCAACTCCGGCAACTGTGACAGGAAATGCAGTAACACCTGTTTCTGCTAATCTTGTCGGGCTTGCGCTAACTTCGATATATCATTTCAGGGTAGTTGCTGTTAATGCCGGTGGCACTTCCTACGGAAATGATATTACATTTACAACCGGTTGCAACGTTCCCGCTGCTGCTGGTGCAATTACAGGTCCGGCAAATGTTTGCCAGGGTGAAAGTGCTGTTGTATTCAGTGTGCCGGTTATTAATTTCGCTACTTCTTATGTGTGGACACTTCCCGCAGGTGCAACTATTGTTTCGGGTGACGGGACAAATTCAATTACTGTCGATTTTAGCACGTCTGCTCTATCGGGAGATGTTGCAGTTCATGGTGCAAGCGACTGTGGATCAGGAGCTCCATCATCTCTTACGGTAACAGTTGATCCTTTGCCGGTTCCTACACTAACAGCAGGGCCTGTTGGAGTATGCGTTGGTTCAGCAGGAATTTCTTATGCGACCCAGGGCGGAATGACAAATTATGCATGGACCATCTCTGTAGGTGGTACCATAACCAACGGAGCCGGTACAAACGTAATAACCGTTACCTGGAATGCAGTCGGAGCACAAACATTGGGAATTAACTATACCAATGCCTCGGGATGCTCACTCGCAACACCTGCCTCTGTGGCTGTAAATGTGGTACCACTTCCGATGCCGGTTATTACAGGCCCTATCAATGCCTGTCTCGGATTTACAACCAATATGTATTCCGCACAAACCGGCATGAACGGATACAACTGGACTGTTTCAGCCGGAGGAATTATTACCGCCGGTGCCGGAACTAATTCAATTACTGTAACATGGAATACGCTTGGAGCAAAAACCGTTTCAGTGAACTTTACAAATCCTGAAGGTTGCAGTGCTGTTGCGGCTACAATTCTTAATGTTATTGTTAACCCCATTCCTTCACCCGCTGTTTCCGGTCCTGATGAATTATGTGCGGGTGCAACAGGAGTAGTTTACACAACTGAAGCAGGTTACACCAATTACAACTGGAACATTTCGTATGGCGGTACTATTACTGCTGGATTAAATTCCAATGAGATAACTGTAGACTGGGCAACTGCAGGTTCAAGAAGTATAAGTGTAAATTATAATAATGCTTTTGGATGTAATGCAATCATTCCTGCAACGATGGATGTAACTGTCAACTCATCTCCAGTTCCTGTTATTAGCGGGACAAGCCAGTTATGCCAGGGTTCAGCAGGTGTTGTATATACAACCCAGGTAAACTTCGATGATTACATCTGGACCGTTTCATCAGGAGGAACCATTACCTCTGGAGCGGGAACAGATGCCATCAGCGTAACATGGAACGCATCAGGAAATCAGAATGTAAGTGTTACCTATTCCAACGATATGGGATGCCAGGCTGCTATGCCAACAGTATTTAATGTTTTGGTTGATCCGAAACCAGCCGCGGCAGGAACTATTGCCGGAACCACTCCTGTATGTGCAGGTTCTACAGGAGCTACATACACTGTAGCACCCATTAATGGAGCCGATTCTTATCTATGGACACTTCCTGCTTCAGCCACTATTCTTGAGGGTGAAAATACCCGCACTATTAAAGTTGGTTTTTCAACGAATGCTACTTCAGGAATTATCAGAGTAAGTGGTTCTAATGAATGCGGTCCCGGCGTTAGTTCTCCCATATTTAACGTAGTCGTGAATCCTCTGCCGGCAACACCGGTTATTACACAGCATGGCGATACGCTCTCCAGCAGTGCAATCACAGGGAACCAGTGGTATCTCGATGGTGTTGTTATACCCGGCGCAACCAGCAAACAACATGTGGCTGTATACACCGGAAATTATACCGTAGTTGTAACAGTAAATGAATGCAGTTCAGCTATTTCCAATAGTATTCTGGTGCTTCCTGTAGGGATTACTGTTGAAAAAGCTGACAGAACTTTCGATATTTATCCTAATCCGAACACCGGTGAATTCAACATTAAAGTTGAGACTCTGAAAAGCGGGGTTTACAGTATCGAAATATACAACAGCCTGGGCTCATTGGTTTGGAAACAAGATGAAGTGAAGGTAAATGGCACTTTTACTTCACATATTATTCTTGATGAATCGCCTTCAGGGGTTTACATGGTTGCTTTCCGCAACAACGGGAATAACATTGTTAAAAAGCTGATAATCAGAAAATAGAAGTTTTTTTAAATTACGAAAAAAGCCGGAGGAATCCGGCTTTTTTATTTCTAAGAACTACATCGAAAAGGCTTATCTCTTTTCCGAAGTTATTGATTCAGCCAGTTCCTGATACCAGGTTTCTCCGTATTTTCTGATCAATGAGTCTTTCAGAAAGACATACAACGGGATATCGTTCTTTTTGCCATTCAGTAAAGCCGGTTTGCAAATATGCCATTCGTGGTAGTTGACGGCGTCAAAATCATTGTATTTACTTAGTCGTACCGGGTACAAATGACATGAGATGGGTTTCAGAAAAGAAATCTTACCATCTTTACACGCCTTTTCGATTGCACAAAAAGCTATATTGTTTTCATGATAAACAAAAGCACACTCCCGTTGATTTACGAGTGGAGTAACATAATGCCCGAACATATCGTAATCGAAAACGCCGGCAAGTTCAACCTGGGCAATTCCTTCGGGCGTCATATAAGGTTTTATTTCATCAAGAGAATCTTCGAGAATACTGATCTCTTCCTCATCCAGCGGTGCTCCGGCATCACCATCCACACAGCAGGCTCCTTTACAAGCCAAAAGATCACAGGCAAAACAAATATCACCCAGGTCGTCAGAAATTAATGTTTTATCAATTGCTATCATGTTGCAAAAGTACGTTTTTTCGAAGAGTCCACGGGACTTTACTATGGCGTTTGGCGGGATTTAGGAACATCTGAAAGAGCCAAACCAGAATGCACTTTATAACTTTTCCTTTTATCCTATCGATCAAATCAAACGGCTTATCCATATATTCGTAACGCTCTACATCCGCGCCATAAATGCATCTTTAACATGATTCAGCACTACTTTGCCGCCGCCAAGTAAAATTCCAATTACATCGAAGCGCGTTTCTCCTTTAAAATCAGCAAATTGTATATAAGCCTCGGCAGTGCGGACTATGGCTCTCATCTTGGCTGGTTTCACTTCCATTTCGGGTTCGCCGAATAAATCGGTAGTGCGGGTTTTTACCTCGACTATTACAAGCCATTCGCCGTCGCGGGCGATTATATCGAGTTCATCGTGACCAAAACGCCAGTTTCGCTGCAAAATCTTGTAGCCTATCTTCTGAAGGTGTTTTTCAGCGAGGTCTTCACCGATTTTTCCAAGTTCGTTGTGATCAGCCATGGAAGGGTTTGAAATGTTTGAAGGGTTTCGGGTTCAAGGGTTCAAGGGTTCAAAAGGGTTCAAGGGTTCAAGGGTTCAAGGGTTCAAGGGTTCAAGGGTTCAAAGGTTCAAGGGTTCAAGGGTTCATATGCTGAAACGAAACGGAAGTTATGCTCAGCACCATTCAATAGGTTCAATACTAATTTATCTTCCCTCTTCCTTAAATCCAGCTTCACTTTAAAAACAACTGTATGAGGTATAGTATGACATAAATAAACACGAAGAATCCCAGGAAGAAAAGTGCCGGTTTTAAGATTTTGCGAAGCATTTTACTGGTTTTTACAGTTTCGCCGGTCGGTAAAAACTGAAGTGAAACGCTTTCAGAATCAATGTTTAACTCTGCTTCCCGGCCCAAAATCAGTGCGCGGTTATCGGCCAAATGCCCTGCAGGGAAATTGAAGCATACGGGTATGCCAGACTCAGCCGCATATTCCGAAATAATATGTTCTGCCTGTTTGCCAAATGGAACAGTATTATCATTCATTTTGGTTAATCCACCGACAATGAGACCTTTTATTCCTGATAGTTTCCCGCTTCGTTTCAGATTCATCATCATACGGTCCATATGATAAAGATATTCATCCAGATCTTCAATAAAAAGGATTTTCCCTTCAGTCAGTATATCCGAAGGCGTTCCGTTGAGAGAATATAAAATGGAAAGGTTGCCACCTGTGAGAACTCCCGATACGTTTCCGGGCTTATTTAAAAGTTGTGGCTTAATGGAATATTGAAGTGACTCACCAAATAAGGCCTTGTGTAAAGATTCGATAGCAACAACAGAGCCTCCCTCTGCGAAATTGATAGGCATGATTGCGTGAAGGGTTTCAATCCCAAACTGAGTTTGAATATGCGAATGAAGTACGGTAACGTCGCTGTATCCGACAATCCACTTGGGATGCTGTTCGAAAGCACCGAAATTAATCATATCGATTATCCGCACTGTCCCGTACCCGCCACGCGCACAAACAATGGCTTTGATAGCCTTATCATCGAGCATCATTTGCAGATCGGCTGCGCGTTCCTCGTCAGTGCCTGAGTACTGGTTGTTTTCGCCAAACAAATGCGGACCCGTAACCACCTGCAATCCCCATGAACGGAAAATATGGAATGCTGTTTCCATTTCCGAAGGGGAAACTTTTCGGGCGGTTGCAATAATGGCAATTTTATCGCCGGATTTCAGATATGGAGGAGTGATCATGGATGTATATTTCACATCAAAAGTAAGGAATTCCCAGAAAATCCGTTCTCGAAAAGAGAAAACAAAACCACTGAGGCACTATGTTCACGAAGAAACATTAAGAGCTTTTAATGAAAAGAATAAATACTCCACAAATGTTTCCAACTTAGTGTCTATTAGTGCCCTCCGTGCCTAAGTGGTTAATAAAACTTAAATTTATGGCAGGCCATTAAAATCAGCATTATAAGTAATTGTATACCAAGATTCTGTACAAAAAATATCTTCCCATAAATTCAATAGCGGAATCTGCAACCCCTAAACCCTAACCCCCAACCCCCAAATCCTTATTTAATAAAAGGCAATTCTATCAAACCTTTCCCATTTCATAAGCTAATCAGTATCTTTGCAAACTATTTTTACCAGGAGGAAAACTATGACTGATACCACCAATAAAACATTTAAACGTTACACCGTTACTTCAGCTTTGCCCTATGCAAACGGTCCGATCCATATCGGGCATCTGGCAGGCGTATATATTCCGGCCGATATTTATGTGAGATTTTTGCGGGCCAATCGCCGTGATGTGCTTTTTATTGGCGGAAGCGATGAGCATGGCGTACCTATTACTATTCGTGCCCGGAAGGAGGGATTAACCCCTCAGCAGGTTGTGGATAAATACCATGGAATAATTAAAAAATCGTTCGAAGAACTTGGAATTTCCTTCGATGTGTATAGCCGAACTTCGGCACCGATACATCACGAAACAGCTTCCGCCTTTTTCAAAAAAATGTATGAGCAGGGCGACTTCATTGAGAAATACAGCGAGCAGTATTATGATGTTGACGCCGGGCATTTCCTTGCTGACCGGTATATTACAGGAACCTGTCCGCGCTGTGGCAACGAGCGTGCGTACGGCGACCAGTGCGAAAACTGCGGATCAACGCTGAGTGCCACCGAACTAATCAATCCAAAATCAGCGTTAAGCGGCAATGTCCCGGTTATGAAAGAAACCAAACACTGGTTTCTGCCACTCGACCAGTATGAGCCATGGCTTAAGGAATGGATACTGGAATCACACCGCGACGACTGGAAAACCAATGTTTACGGGCAGTGCAAATCGTGGCTCGATAGTGGCCTGCAGCCCCGCGCCGTAACCCGCGACCTCGACTGGGGAGTAAAAGTTCCCCTCGATGGAGCCGAAGGTAAAGTTCTGTATGTATGGTTTGATGCACCTATAGGTTATATTTCCGCTACACGCGAATGGTCGGAACAAACCGGCAAGGATTGGGTACCATACTGGAAATCAGCGGATACCAAACTTGTGCATTTTATCGGGAAAGACAATATAGTTTTCCATTGTATTATTTTCCCTGCAATGCTCCAGGCAGAAGGAACTTATATTTTGCCGGACAACGTGCCTGCCAACGAATTCCTCAATCTCGAAGGGGATAAAATTTCCACTTCAAGAAACTGGGCTGTCTGGCTGCACGAATACCTTGTTGACTTCCCCGGCAAACAGGATGTGCTCCGTTATACACTGGCTGCCAATGCCCCCGAAACCAAGGACAATGACTTTACCTGGAAGGATTTTCAAGCGCGCAACAACAGCGAACTGCTGGCTATTTTCGGTAATTTTGTAAACCGTACTCTCGTTCTTACTCATAAATATTTTGGAGGAGAAGTCCCCGTTTTGGGCGAAGTAAATGACTACGACAGGCAAACTATTTCCGAGATTGCTGAATTTCCCGGCAGAATAGCTGCCAGCATCGAGGCTTACCGTTTCCGTGAAGCGCTTAACGAGATGATGAACCTTGCACGCTCAGGGAATAAATACCTGACTGAAACGGAACCCTGGAAGAATTTCGCAACCAACCCTGAAAAAGTAAAAACCAACCTGAATATTTCCCTGCAGATATGCGCAAATCTTTCCATTGTTTGTGAGCCATTTCTGCCGTTTACATCTGCAAGGTTGTTGGAAATGCTGAATACAAACCTGGAACCCTGGGCCGAAGCCGGTTCGTGTACATTACTACAGGCAGGGCATAAGTTGAATCCACCGGCATTTCTTTTCGACAGGATAGAAGATGAACCAATTGCTGCCCAGGTTAAGAAACTCACCGACACCAAAGCCGAAAATGCAGCCGAAAACAGTGTGATTGCCGAACAAAAACCAGAGATTACTTACGATGATTTCACTAAACTCGATATGCGGACCGGCACTATTATAGAAGCTGAAAAAGTACCTAAAACGGCTAAACTGCTGAAACTTACTATCGATACAGGAATAGATAAAAGAACCGTAGTTTCGGGTATTGCCGAGCACTATACTCCTGAGCAGGTGATTGGACAGAAGGTAGTGCTGCTGGCCAACCTCGCACCGCGTAATCTGAAAGGAATCGAATCGAAAGGTATGATACTGATGGCCGAGAACAAGGAAGGGAAGCTTTGTTTTGTTTCACCAACCGAGGCGTTTGGAAATGGGAGTGAGGTGAGATAAACAACCTGAATTATTTCAAAAAGGTCATGAGTTGCCAACTTTAATGCTTTTTTCTTCATAAGTAAAAACGAATCAGTTAGTCCGGATACTTTTTTTCATCAGGACTGCAACCAACTGATGAATTTCTTCTGAATATTAATATTTCAGGATGCAATAATACAATCTTCAATTTATTTATATTTGTTGTACAATACTCTGCATTTACGATTGTAGCTTTTTGAGGCTTTTTTAACCAACCGGTAATAGATTTTCTCACATTAAAAATTTTAGCGATGGCAAATAATCCAAAAGATAACGAAGACGACATTGAAAAACTGAGGATGGAAAATGAGTTAAAGAAAGCGAAACTTATGCTGGAGCATGGTGCTGTTTTTTCGGAACCATCGGGGGGAAGCAAGATAAGCCCTGGTTTAGAAAATGAATTCCTGAAAAACATTGAAGAGTTTGAACGGAGTTTTAATAATACTGAACAAATAGCACTATTTGATTTTATTAACAGGCCTGAATACACCTTAGTTGATGAAATTCCTGATTCGGCGATAGGTGCTGAGCTTGAGAAGCTTATGGGTATTTTAAATGAAAACGGTATTAACCTTGATACTTTGTGTGAAGTGGAAGAAAGGGATGTTTACCGTTTTATCACCGAAGAATTGTTCCCTCATGAAATTGACAACATGCGGATACCCGGGATGATGACATGTTTTATATATGAGGAATTTCATCCAAACCATGAATATGATATACGGAATCACTGCACAGATGGAATCAAAGCATATTTAAACAAAGAGAGTGACTTTTACACCACATTTTTTACCAAAAAAGCCGAATCTGATCCCTGGATAAAACACTTTAGAGATGCTTTTACATCGTTTTCAATAAAGCAGTTCGGTATTACGGATTTAAGTTTTGACGAGGAAAATGCAACGGTAAGTTTCACCATTGATTTCACAGCAACCATTGAAGGAAGCAACGAAAGGCAGCGTTATAAAGGGAAAGGCTCCACAGAATTAATAAATGTGTATGATTTCTGGTGTATTGAGACGATTCAATTTCCGGAATTGGTAAAATTTTGAAAGCAATTTCATCAATACAGAATAAACTATTACTTTTGCAACCCGTTAAAAAGGCCTCATAGTTCAACGGATAGAATGGAAGTTTCCTAAACTTTAGATACAGGTTCGATTCCTGTTGAGGCTACACTTTTATGATACAAACCGGTCTGATATAACTAATTAGATCGGTTTTTTGTTTTTAAAGAACAGGAGTATGACGCCTTTAATCGCCTTTTGTAAACCAATAAATCAGATGGTTTCAAATACGGTTTAAGGAATTTCTGTTTTAAAAAATAGATGGCAGCAAGGGCAGTATTGAATCAGGCAAAGAACGATACCCTCAAACGTCGGTGATAATTATTGCCTAAAACTGCTATCGACAAAGTAGACTTCTTCTTTCATCAGAAAAATTGAACGCAATGAATAACCTTGATTCAGATGATTCAGATGATGAACATGAATAGAAATCTCATGATTCTCAAACTAATCACATTAATCACAGTTCAGACAACCTTGTCAGATGATGTACATGAACACAGGATTCATGATTATCAAAGTAATCATAGCAATCACAGTTCAGGCAACCTTGTCAGATGATGTGCATGAACAAAGGATTCATGATTATCAAACTAATCACATTAATCGCAGTTCAGACAACCTTAGCTGGCGAGCATCACCCGAAGAGTTCCGGGCTTAGCTTTGTGGTGGTTGTAACATTTGAAATCTGTATATATTTATTTGTACTAGCTTTCAGATTAAAACCAGGATATTCCTGCACTACTGGATATTCCGGTGATACTGACCCCCTATTCCGGTCATATTGACCCCCCATCAGGATCATGGTTTCAAGAATACAAAGGACTGACAATTTTACCGTTTTTTTCTTAAACTTTCACCTTTTAATTCAATTCGATAGGAAACATGTACCAACCTATCCAGAATAGCGTCTGCAATCGTCTCTTCTCCTATTACATCATACCAATTAGAAACGGGTAACTGACTTGCTATTATGGTTGATGCTCTTCAATGCCTGTCTTCAACTATACTGTGAACGGGATAAATTTCCGCATTTTAATTCACAAATGAAAGTTAATATTTTGTAAGCAGGCACGGTAAAACAAAAAAAGAAGCATACCAATTTTGGATTACACCAATAATCCCAAAGATATGCTTCAATTAAATCCCAGTAAAACTGAAATTCAAAGGCTAAATTACGAAAGATATCATTATCCATGTCCACTTGTTCAAAAA
>JBBQUX010000061.1:0-18316 GCA_038212135.1 Bacteroidales bacterium
TGCAATATCTGCCTGCACAGCTATTGCGAAGGTTCATCTCTTTGCAGAAACCCCTTCATCTTTTATACAGCATGTAAAAGAACTATCTTTGATAATTAAATTAGCACTTTTACTTCAGGACACACCGCGCGGCAGCGGGGAAAAGCAAGGAGCGCAGATTGTAAAAAGATATAAGTCAATAATTTACACCGACTTATAAACCGGTATTAAATCGTGGTGAAGTCCGGAGAAATACTTTTTTGATGCCTGGTAATCGGTTGTGAAACCCAGAAGGAAACCTCCGCCTCCTGAGCCGCAGAGTTTTAGTTGGAATTTACCTGAATCCAATCCCCATTTCCATGCCGTCATAAAATTTTCGGGGATCATATTTGTAAAATGCTTCAACTGGAAGGTTGATACTTTTATCAGTGATTCGAAGAAGGAACGCATATTGCCGCTCAAAATATCAGAGATGCATTGGTTTACCCAGGGAATGTAATCTGTTTTAAAAATATTCTCATAATCCTTGAAGCGCATTTGTTCCAGAAAATGATTAACCAGCGGACCGGTTTTACCTGTTTTCCCGGTATCAACGAGGAAAATAACTCCTTCGTTTTCGAACTTGCTGCGGGGAATGCCGGTTATGGCAATATCTTCGCGCGAATGTATAAGCAAAGGGTGCTGCAGATAGCAATTCAACGGATCAATACCACTGCTCTGCCCGTGAAACAACGATTCGAGTTTTGAAAAAATGGCCCTGAGGCGGCTGATATCCTTGCCTGAAATGGATTCGTCAGCAACAATTTTGTTGGTGCAGTATTTATCATAAATGGCAGCAACCAATGCTCCGGAACTGCCAATTCCATATCCCTGTGGGATATTCGACTCAAAATACAAGCCTTTTTCGATATCAGCTGCAAGTCGTTTAAAATCAATGCTACAAGGCAATTCACCTTTGGCTTCGAGTACAAGCATATAGTCGAGAAATTCCTTAAGCTGCTTGCCCGACTGTAATGCGAACTCGTAATCGGTATATTTATCGTCGTTGATGTAACTCAGTTGCCCGGTGAAATGGGTATAAGGAATTGTAAGACCTTTAGAGTTGAAAAGAATGCTATACTCGCCGAATAACAAAACTTTTCCGTAAAAAATATCAGTTTTACCTGTCATTATTTTTATTTTTCAAAAACCGTCTGCGAAAGAATTCATACTATGTCATGCAACTTTTACAGGACCATTACCATATAAATCGTCAATCAGCATATTTTGTTCATTATTTTTTAATAATTCTTCAACAATTAATTTCTTTACTTGTTCAATCTGATCTTCAAAATAGAGTAAATGAATGTTCGGGCCGGCATCCAATGTAAAACATATTTGTAGTCCGGTTTCTTTACGCAATTGTTGAATTCGCGTTATAATCCGCACAGTTTCAGGATGCATGAGCATAAATCCCTCTTCTGAAGTCATCATAAGCGCATGCAAAGTAAAGGCTTCGCTTTCAACAATCTGTATAAAGTTTTGTTTATTTCCGCTTTTTATTGCTTCGAGCAAATCGGTTGTATTTTTTCCGGCCTGTTTTATTCGGGCATCAGCAAACGGGTGACCAATCATACGATTGTGCCCTTCGGAACTCGAAACGAATTTTTCTTTCTTGTTAACAATGAGTATGGTATCGTGCAGGGTTTTAAATACAGGGTGAACATCAGGTACAGGCACTGCAATAAAATCCGACGATCCGGGCAGTGATTTTGATAAACCCCAGACAGAGAATCCTGGAAAAACTGACCTGCAGGCACTGCCTGATCCTAGTCGCGCTGCATAAGACGCTTTGAAGCGAAATTCACTTTCATCGAGCAAAATGCCAAAAAATTCAGCATCAAGGGTACAAAGGCAGAGTGCCAACGCACTAAAAGCAGAGGCTGACGAAGCAATTCCGGCAGAATGCGGAAAGGTATTCCGGGTTTCAAGTTTCAGGCTGACTTGCCCAAGCCAGGGAAAAATATCAGTAACAGATTGAAGATATTTGCTCATCCGTTCCCCAAAAGCTGCATTCTGCTGTCCTTCGAACCAGAAATCGAGGTCAACTAAACCATCAGCAGCGCGGGGAAATGCGGTAAGGATGGATTCAGTGAAAGCTTTCGACAAAGTCATGCTCAACGAAGGATTAACCGGCATCTGGCGACCGGTTTTCCCCCAGTATTTTACAAGTGCTATATTGCTTGGCGATTGCCATGAAACTTTAACAGGCTCTGATAATAATGATGTTAATTTAGAACCTGCGAAATCAGAATTTGTCATCTGAATACTGAATTTGAGTGCTAAAGTACAATATCGTTGAAACTAAACCATGTTTCGAGACCTTTACTTTTCAGATAAGTGGAAAGTAATGCGGGATCTTCCCGCCAGGTAAGCATACAAAAATCGCCACCCCAGGCTCCAAGCGATTTAACTTCTCCGGGTAAATCATTGAACAGTGTTTCACGGATTGAAGGGGCATCCAGTAACATACTGATGAGAATTTCATGTTCAGAAATTACTTTTTCGAATTCATCCAGAGTCACAGATATGAGCATTCGATCCGTCAGCTGACTTGCTGCATCGATTAGATTATTTTCCGGTTCTGTATTTCGCTTCCGGTATTTTTTTATTCCTTCGGCAGAATCCTGCTTGATTCCCTGGTAAATAAAAAAGATTTTATCAGCAAAAGATGGTGAAAAGGGGACAGGTTCAAAATAAGGTATTTTATCCTTCAAAGAATAAATCAGCGGTCCTTTACTGATTGCGCAGGCAATATCATAACCGGAACCTGACGAAACCTCGAAATGTAGTTTAAAAGGATCAATACCAGCCCAGACGGCCACGGCGGCAATTAATGTTGAACTGCTCCCAAGTCCCCATAGTAAAGGATAATTCAAAGTGGAAATTACATGACATCCGGAAGAGCCGGCACAAAATGCCGGATTAAGAATACGTGCTGCCTTCATTAATCGCTGAGGGTGAATTGCAATGTCAGAATTGCTGCCCTCGAGAATACTAAAATCTGTTGTATTATACTTCCCTCTAAACCATTCAGAACCATTATGCGCAATGGATTGCCATGAAATAAATCCAGACTCATTTTCATCAATTTGCAGGCTTTGCCCGAAACGGAGAGGAACGGCCAGCGCTTTCGCACCGTTGAGTACAAGGTATTCGGCGGAGAGCAGTAGTTTGGCGTTATGATAGGTGGTGAAAGACAATGGAGGGATTTTTTCAGAAAAATTATGTTTTGTTTTTTTTACCTCACCCCCCCGGCCTCCTCTCCTGAAAAAGGAGAGGGGATAGGAGCGAGACAAGGCTTTGAGTTTAAAAACGTTTTCATGCAATTAATTACCTCGCTCAGTCACCCCTCCCCTTCAGGAGGACGGGGGTGAGGTCACTTAATGCCCGCAGGTGAGATCACCCCCGTATCGATTTCAAAAAATCATCAACCGCGCTATACGACACTTTTTCATGCTTAAAAAATTCGACAGCATGAACTTTTTCTTCGTCTGTTGCCTGGTATACATTCAGTATATTCAACAAATGCATTTTCATATGACCTTTTTGAATACCTTTAGTAACCAGCGATTTAACAGCCGAATAATTATTTGCCAGGCCCGCTGCCGATGCAATCGTCATGAGTTGGGCAGCATCAGGATCGCCCAGCAACTGCAGCGAAAGTTTTGCCAGCGGATGCAGGTGAGTAAGCCCGCCCACGGTGCCGAGTGCCATGGGAACTTCGAGAATAAAACGGAATGTACTGTCAGATATTTCTACATGCGAAAGGCTTCTGTATTGACCATCGCGCGAAGCATAGGCATGCCCGCAGGCTTCCACCGCCCTGAAATCGTTACCCGTTGCCAGTACAACCGCATCAATCCCATTGTAAATTCCCTTGTTATGCGTAGTTGCCCGATACCTGTCAACCTGTGCAATGCGCACGCCGGTTTCGAAACGGGTAACAAATTCCCTGTCAGTATATAAATCGTCGTAATGATGAGCACCATCTTTAATTTCGCCTTCAACCCAGGTACGCACCAGGCAATTGGGAGTGTAGTTCGAAAGAATTGACATGATTATATGCAGGTCAAATGCTGAAAGATCTTTATTTGCTGAGGCAAAATCACGCAATGTATCTGCAAATTCTTCGAGACACGAATTGATAAAATTGGCGCCCATGGAATCGCGTGTGTCGAAAGTCGCTTTTATCTGATAATATTCTGGAATTTTTTCCGTCATATCAACCAGTTCAATATTGAGGATGCCACCTCCGCGCTTCATCATATTGGCAGTAACGCGTTCCGTGTTGGCAAGCATGAGGAGTCGTAATTCGCTGAAAAGGCGGTTAAGTAATTCAAAACCTCCATTCCAGGTGAAATGCACCTGACCGATCTTTTCGATCCCAATTACTTCGCTGTGAAAGCCTCCCCTTGCGGCCCAGAATTTTGCCGCCCCCGAAGCCGCCGCCACCACCGAACTCTCTTCAATAACCATTGGCAACATATACATCCTGCCGTTAATCATAAAGTTAGGAGCTACGCCGTAAGGAAAAAAGTAATTCCCGAGGGTATTCTCGCTGAATTCATCATAAAGCTTTTGTGCCAGGGGATCGCGATGCCAGGAGGCGTGTAAGGTATTGCTGAATAAGGCCGGGTCAGTAGTGTGTGATGATACCAGGTCGATCTTCTGATCCTTATCCAAACGCGAGAACCCGGTAGGAATCTTATTGTTTTTCATTCTTTGATTTTGTGCCGCAAATTTAGTGAATCGAATCGGTGTTGAGTTTAAATTTCTCAAATAACAAGTATTTGAATAGTTTGTTTAATTTGAAGTACAACTCACGGGGTGACCTGGAGTCAATCGAATCGGTGTTGAGGTACAACTCACGGGGTGACCTGGAGCCGAAGTGCGGATTAAAGGCGTTCCTGACTAAAAATAATTCATCTCCTTCCGTAAAATTCAATAGCTTTGTCAAAACATCTTCTATAAATCTTTCCATGCAATATCTTTCTGCCGACTGCATTCTTCCCGTTACCGGTGAACCTTGCTACAACCATGTGCTTGCCGTGGCTGATGATGGTACTATTGGAGGTATTTACAGTAAGAGTGAGCTAAAAAATCAGCAGTATGAAATCCGGCATTATACTGGAATTCTCTGCCCGGGATTTGTGAACACACATTGCCATCTTGAATTTTCCTGGGCGAAGGGACTGATAAGCAAGGGAGAAGGACTTGATCAGTTTATCTGGCAACTTGAAAAATTCAGAAAATCAGTTTCTGAAGAATATATTCAAAAAGCTATTGCACAGGCAGCAACGGAAATGGTATATTCAGGAATTGTTGCCACGGCTGACACGGTAAATGGAATCCATTCTCTGAAATATAAAAGCAGATGCAGGCATTTTTTTCACACTTTCGTTGAAGTTTTCGGATCGAATCCGGTTCTTGCAAAAACTACTTTCGAAAAAGCGGTTCAGTTAAAATCTCTGTTCGAAAACAGTTTACCTAATAGCGGTGTTTCGATAACCCCTCATGCAACATATTCAGTTTCAGAAGAGCTCTTCAGGCTGGTTGCAAGTGCAAATCACTCATTACTCAGTATCCACCACCAGGAAAACGCTGATGAGAATCACTTTTTCGGGGATGGCAGCGGGTGGATAGCAAAACGGAGAAAAGCATTTAATCCTGATCTGCCTGATTTCGCCGGAACCGGCAATCGTCCGATGGAAAGTATTGCCAGCTATTTTAACCCGGATCAGAAAATTTTGCTGGTACACAATACAGTTTCGGAACGAAAGGATATTGAATTTGTAAAGCATTATTTCAAAGTTGCATACTGGTGTTTATGCCCAAATGCTAACCTCTATATTGAAAAGCAGCTGCCAAACATCAATCTTTTCAGGACGAACAATTGCAAAATTACCCTTGGAACTGACAGCCTTGCATCAAATCGCCAATTGAGTATCCTTGAAGAAATAAAAACCATTCAGCAGTATTTTCCTGAAATATCTCTTCCTGAACTTATCCGTTGGGGAACACTGAATGGCGCAGAGTTCCTGGGAATGGAGCATAAACTGGGAAGTTTCGAAAAAGGAAAGAATCCGGGGATTGTTCTCATTGAAAATGCTGACACCGAAACGATGAAACTTAAGCCCGAAAGCACTTCACGCCTTATAATTCCTGCCTTCTTATGAAAGTTACCCTGAATAAAAGTGAAATTACTATTTTTAAAGGTGCAAAAATAAGTGACCTGGTGTTGGCTTACTCTGAGCGCAGCTACAAGATGATGAAAACCGGCAAACTCTGTGTTTACGATCGCTTTGGAAACCTTACCGAGGCCGACGGGCCGGTGTATGAGGGACAGGTGTTCTTTTTGAAGAGAGTGGAGTAAACGCACAGATTTTATTGAACTACGCGAAAGGATTACCTTCATGAATTATCATTTGACGTATAGATATTGTATATTTGCACGTAAATAAATTTAACAATGGAAACAAAATTAACTTTAAGACTAAATGGCAATGTCATCGAGAGAGCTAAGCTTTATGCCAGAAGTCACGAAATCAGCTTATCGAAAATGATCGAATCTTACCTCGACAGTTTGACTAAAGAGAAGAAGGAAGAAAATAAACCCTCAATAACTCCGCTGGTAGCAAGTTTAAGTGGAGTTATTAACCTGCCTTCTGACTTTGATTACAAAACAGAATATCGTGACTACATTACAGAAAAATACAAATGAAAAAGCTCTTTATTGACACGAACATTGTTATTGATTTATTATCCCGCAGAGAACCTTTTTACGAAGAGGCAGCTAATCTTTTTTCTTTAGCAGACAGGAAAATCATTGAATTAGGTATTTCTTCGCTGACTATAGCGAATACAAGTTATACCCTTTTGAGACAAACAAATTCCAAGTCTGCAAAGGAAATATTGAGGAAACTCCGGCTGATAATTAACATCTTACCACTAGATGACAAAATTATTGGATTAGCACTAAATGACGATTCATTCTCTGATTTTGAAGATGGACTTCAATATTTTACTGCCTTAGAAAATAACCAAGATCTAATAATTACCAGAAACCTGAAAGACTTTAAGAGTTCCATTTTACCAGTAATGACAGCCAGACAATTCTTAGAAATGAAGATATAAGGCCTATTGTCTAAAAGCACCTGTCCATAATGCGGGGTTTCGAGGTGGTTGAAGCATTAGTAATCTTTATATACATTTGTACTTTCGTTTCCTGGAAATGGCAGAAGCCCCGAATCAATTCAAAAACAAGAACTTAATAAGAGCCAAGTAGAAGAGTAATATTTTTTAAATTGTAGTTTACAAAAAAAATATGGACAATCGGTTTGCAGATATCATACAACTTATAAAGAAATCCCGTGCAAATGTGATTAAGGCCGTTAACGCTGAATTGATTAACCTTTATTGGAATATTGGAGAATATGTCAGCAGAAAAATTGAACAGTCCGAATGGGGCGACTCTGTAGTAACAGAATTAGCAGGATAAGGCTGTGTTGGTCGAAAGCGGAGAACCACGCAAGTCGCCACAATTCATACCCACAGCCATTAGCCACAATTAATGCAAAAGAAAAATTAAAAAAAATTGATATGAATAATTTAGAGAAACTTACAGATTAACTTCCTCAAAACTTATGTAGAGCTGAGCTTTGTTTTTTTTCACAGCTTTTTTTATGTTAATGCCCTACGGGCAATGTTCCTGTTACAGATTTTCTATTATTGATATTGAAGTCCTACGGACTATAGTAGATAGCCAGGTACTCCAACCTTCAAACGCCAATCTATGGTCATTAGGTTGAACAGCCACCGTTATTCCTACCTCACTTACAATTGGGGAAGTTATTTTGAAAGTTTCACTTAGTTGATATTGGGTTTTCTCAGACTGTAGGATCGGTATATTGTTTTTTACACGTCTTATTCCGTTGCCCGAATTTAACATGACTGGTGGGATTGCTTTTGGATTTAGAAGAGAGAAAAAAGAAAAATTGCTAAAAGGATATCGGTTTTTACAATTCAATTCAAATAATAAGATAAAGTCAATTGATAAATATTTATATTTTTATAATCAACAAAGAAATTTCGGTGAACTAATTCATAAAATTGAAGGTACTTAAAAGCCACAGGCACTGATTTGTAGTCGCAACCGGTACAAATGTCCGGCTGTATTTTTCTTCAACCGTTATTTTTCCACGCTGGCGCAGGATTGCTTCAGCTCGTGCTGGTAAAAACTCAATTTAATTCAAAATACCTCCTGAAATCGCCTAAAGACACCTTTGCGAAAAGCAACTACCACGTAAATCCAAATTTTCAATTTACTAGCGTTGCATTCAGGTTCGGAAACCATACACACGATTAATTAAAGATTAGTATATTTGCAGTAAAGTTATGCATATGACTACTCAGGCATACATATTGAATACCCTAAAGACCAATAAATTCAGGTTTTCGAAATTTGGTATAAAAAATATTGGCTTATTTGGCTCCTATGCAAGAGGAGAGCAATCTAACAAAAGAGATATCGATATCCTGATTGATTTTGAACCTGAAAAAGAAAATTACGATAATTATATGGCTGTGTACGACTTATTTGAAAAGCTTTTTAAAAATGAGCGCGTTGAAATTGTGACTAAAAATGGTTTGAGCCCTTATATTGGTCCCAGGATTTTAAATGAAGTAATGTATGTGTAAAGAGCCGATTGAATACCTGAAACATATACGTGATGAGAGTTTCTATATCCTTTCGGTAATTAATGATAAACATTACCAAAGATGATTTTTTACGCGATGAAACCTTAAAAAGAGCAGTAGTAAGAAGCCTTGAAATAATTGGGGAGGCAACTAAAAAAATCCCGGCAGATTTTTAGGTAAAATGGAGTTCTATCAAATGGAAAAATATGGCAGGGATGAGAGATAGATTGATCCATGATTATATGGGAGTTAATTATTCAATAGTATGGGATGTGGTCAAAAATAAGATTCCTGAATTTCATGAACAAATAGTTTGGGTAATTGAAAAAGAATAAATTCTACCCCCGCTGACACTAATCTCTAATTAGTATCGGCACAACTTCGATTGCAAATAATTAGATTTGTAATTGAAGGCATTGAAAATAGAACTATATTTAAGATGGCAAACCAAGTATTGTAGGGCACGGATTGCAAATACACGCCAGCATATGCGTAACCCGTACCGGCATTTCCCGAAAAATCGGGACAGGCTGTGTTGGTCGAAAGCGGAAAACCACGCAAGTCGCCACAATTCATACCCACAGCCATTAGCCACAATTAATGCAAAAGAAAAATTAAAAAAAAATTGATATGAATAATTTAGTTGAAAAATATAGTCATTTAGGCGGGTTGGACCTGGGCTAAACACCAAGATGATGAATTGTAAAGAAATTAGTTTAGATATTAAGACTTCTGGAAAGAGACTGAAATTGTTAGAGAAAGACACATTTTTACTTGAGTCAGAGCAGGATTTAGATATTGTAATGGATTTTGCATTATTTGAATTGCTTAGTGGTGCGAGAATGCTTCAGCTCGTGCCTGTAAAAACTCAATTTAATTTAAAATACCCGCCGACATCATCAGCCGATGTACCCGTTTCAGATTAAGTGCAATATCCCTACCTTTGTTTCTCCATATTTCTATACGATAAATAAAAATACTAACCTCCCAGCTTTATGAAATTGAAAGTCTGTATCCTGTTCCTAAGCGTTTTCGCGTTAGTTTCAACCAGCAATTATACCCTTGCGCAGAAACACAAATCAACCGAAATCATTATCCTGCATACCAACGATATGCATTCCAAGATCGATAATTTCGGCAAGCTGGCATACCTGGCCGACAGTTTGCGTAAAACGCATAAATATGTTTTCCTGGTTGCTGCTGGCGATAATTTTACAGGCAATCCCATCGTGGATATGTATCCTGATAAAGGTTATCCGATGATAGACCTGATGAACAAACTTCATTTTGATGCAACTGCAATGGGAAACCACGAATTCGATATGGGGCAGGAAATGCAGAACAAACGCCGCAAGCAGGCTAATTTCCCGTTTATAAGCTGCAATATCGATGCCACAGGCACGGCATTAAAGCAACCTGAGCCATTTGTGATACTGAAAGCCGGTAAAATAAAAATTCCTTTTCTTGGTATAATTCAGCTGGGTGAAAACGGTATGCCCGATTCGCATCCGTCGCGGCTCGAAGGTCTTAAATTCACTGATGGGATTGAAAAGGCAAAAGATTTCCTGTGGCTCAAAGATAAATACGGGATGCTAATCGGCTTAACACACCTGGGGGTGGAAGCGGACGAACCGCTTGCCATGGCTTATCCCCAATTCGATTTAATTATTGGCGGGCACTCACATACTACTATGACTCAACCTATGATGGTGAATGGCGTAATGATCGTACAGACAGGATCGGGATTGAAAAATGTTGGTAAAACCACGCTACAGGTAACTGAAGGCAAAATTACGGATCGCCGGTACGAACTGATCCCACTTGCCGGGATTTCAGGAACCAAACCTGAAGTTCAGGCAATGATTGACAAATACAACAGCAATGAGGAAATGAACAGGGTTATTGCCTTTGCTGAAACTGCTTTCGATACGGAAGAAGAACTGGGTTGCATGATGACTGACGCCATAACAGCGCGATTGAAATCAGACTTTGCTTTTCAGAATGGTGGTGGTATCCGGATTTCAAGTCTGCCACAAGGCAATATTCTGCTGAAAGATATTTTCCGCCTTGATCCTTTTGGCAACCAGGTTGTTACCTTCACAATGACTTATGATGAAATCAAATCACTGATCATCAATGCTTACAACCGTGAGAAAAAAATTGACCTTGTCCCTTCCGGGATGACCTATACTGTAACGATAAACAGCGAAGGTATTTGTACAGATGTTGATATGAAGGATACTTCCGGGAATGCTTTTGACAAGTATAAATCCTATACTGTTGGAGTAAACAGCTATATATCAGCCAGCTACAAATTTAATCATACCGATCCGGGAACAACCAACTACAATACCACTGCTCAAACCTTACTCGATTACCTGGGTGAGGTAAAAAAAGTGAACTATGAAGGAGTGAAAAGGGTTTTTGAGAAGAAGTAGGAAGCTGTTGATCGTGGATTAATGAGAACATAGAATACAGAATGCAGGAGTCGGGAGCCTGCCCTTCGACTTTGCTCATGGCTCGGAAGTCTGGAGAATGGAGAATGGTGATTAGTGACTGGTGATACGTGATTGGTAACTGGAAATGAGAATCTTGAAACAGAATCAGGAATTCAGAATTCGAAAACTGATTGAAACCTTCAATTATTATTGTTCTTTCTTATCTTCTCCATTCTCCATTCTCCATTCTATCCTTTCCTACCATTCATCCGGTTTCTTTTCAAGCGGTGGCAACATGCCTTTTTTAAGGCTTTCAATAAGTTTCATGGTAAAATCATTAACCTGTTTCAGGTAGTTTTCATACTCCGGATTATACGCTTTGTCCTTTTTATCCATCCAGAATTCAATGGGTTTGCGCGACATATCTTTAAAATTAAAGTTCGTTATCGTATAGCGATACCGCCCTTCTTTCATTTCGAGTTTCATCGAATAATCCACAACGCCGGCAGCACGTGTCATCCCTTTATCTTCTTTGGTAATTTCGATGCGATGGATAATCTCAATCAGGCCGGTAGCCGGGTTCCGGACTTTGGTGGCATCAGCAGGATTTTTATATTGCGTATTGAGCCATTCAATTGCACGGTTAAATAATTCACCCGCATTGCCGGGTACCTGAACTACTTCTTTATACGTAATCAGTTTTGTATCTTCATCAACAGGCGCCAGAGGTGCAATTTCCTGAGCTTTCAATCCTAATCCGGAAATCGTAAGGGCTATTAATAAAAGGCTTGCTATGTATATTTTCATTGAGCTATTTTTAAACATTGTTTAACAACTTCCGTGCCGCAATGTCTGCTATTTCTTTATTACAGGCTTACGAACAATAATATAAATATCTTCACTGTCGCGTTTCATCATGTATTTTTCACGTCCCAGTTTCTCAAGTTCCAGCGAATCGCCCAGTAAACGGCTCAACTCAATGCTATCCATCCTGGCCTGGTCGCGGTAAAATTGCAATTCTTTACGAAGTCCGCTTAATTCCTTACGCATTTTGTATTGCGAGATAAGATTGTTGCGGTCGAGGAACAGCATTAACAAAAGGAATGCAACACCCGTGAGAAGGTATTTATTCTTAAAAATGGGTGGAATTTTATCGTAAAACTTCTTAAACATAGGGGGCAAAGGTATGAAAAAAGGGGTTAGGTTTTGGGGGTTGGGGATTAGGGTTGGAGGAGTTAGTAGAAATTAGAGGCAGAGATGTTTAAGCTGTCAATCGGTTGTGAGGAGTGAGTGTTTTGAGGTGAATTTGAGGGTTGGGTTGTCATTCAGTTGTGGAAGAGTGAGTAAGTTGAGTGGGTTGAGAGGGTTGAGATGTTTGAGTTGTCATTCGGTTGTGAGGATTTAGGGTTTTAGGGTTTATTCAACTTGTTGCCTACAACCCAATATCGTCGGCAATAGCAGTCATGGCCGAGATGGCTATTGCAGCGAACTCGTCAATCGGTATGCCAATCATTTCACATTCGAGGATATTTTCCCGTTTAACGGAAGCTGCAAAGGCTTTTTCTTTCATTCGTTTAACAACTGATTTTGTTTTCACTGAAGCAATTTTTCGATCAGGATAAACCAAAGCTGTTGCCATAACCAAGCCGGTGATTGTTTCGCCGGCAGCTAACGCATGTTGAAACTCGGTAGTGCGAACTTTGCCTGTCGCCATTTCGTTATGCATACTTATAGCATCAACAATATCCTCATCCACACCCATTCCTGCCAGCCATTTTGCACCTTCGGGTCCATGTGTATAAGCATCGGCATTGGTAACCTCTACGTCAATATCGTGAAGCAATCCTGCCTGTGCCCATGAGTCAGCATTTCTTCCAAGGTGAAGTGCCAGCGCACGCAGAACAACTTCCGATGCCAGGCTGTGAGCTATCATTTTTTCGTTTTTTACATATTTGCGAAGCAGTACTAAGGCTTCTGGGCGGGGAAGAATCATTTTTTTGAGGGGTTGGGGGTTTGGGTTTAGGGGTTTGGGACTTGGAAACGGGAAACTGGAAAGGTGAAAGGTGCAAAGTAAATTCAGACAAATAAGTTTGACCGCAAAGTTAAAAATAAACTGTTTTTCTATTCTCCTAACAACGTTGCAATGAAATGAATATTTTTGCGCATCGAAACTAAAAAATAAACTGATGAATCACTTAAGAATACTGATTTTCGCATTTATACTGCTGCCATTTATTTCTGTTGCGCAGGATAGCGAATTGTATAAATTCCTGAAAACCATTCCAGGTGCTGAAGTAGAAAAGAAAGACACAACTCTATTTAAAGAATTCTACGTTGTAATGCTTCCGCAACTTGTGGATCATAATAATACGAGTGGCACTATATTTAAGCAACGAATCTTTGTCGGTCATGAGGGCTTCGACAGGCCAACTGTTATGGAAACCGAAGGCTATGGTGCTGAATGGATGAATCCGAATTTGCAGTCAGAAGTTTCACGTCTTTTAAAAGGAAACCAACTGTATGTCGAACACCGCTATTTCGGGGCATCAACGCCAAACCCGGTCGAATGGAAATATCTCACATCGGAACAGGATGCCGGCGACTATCATTACATCCGTACTCTTTTCGGACAGGTTTACAAAGGCAAATGGATTGCAACCGGAGTAAGCAAGGGAGGGCAAACGGCTACCGCTTATAAGGTTTTTTATCCTGAAGATGTTGATGTTACTATCCCATATGTCGCACCGCTGAATTATGAACTGTTTGACCCACGAATTGGCAGGCATTTTAAAACCGCAGGCACAAAAAATCAGCGGAAGCATATAAAAGATATTCAGGTTTACCTTCTGAAAAATAAAAATGAAGTATTGCCTGAATGGAAAAAGATAACTGACAAGGTTGGTTTTAAATTCACTTTTGTTGATCTGGAGTCAGCTTATGATTATTCGGTTCTTGAACTTCCGTTCTCCTTCTGGCAATACACCGCCGACGAATCGAAACTTCCCGATCTAAAGACTGCGACACCTGATCTGATGGCTAAATTCCTTATTCAGATTGTATCTCCTTTCTGGTACACCGAAGCCGCAAATGTCTTCGAGGCAGCTAATTACCAGTTTTATACACAACTTGGATACTATGAATACAATGAAAAGCCTTTCCGTAAATACCTGAAAAACCAAGATTACCCTAATTCAGCTTTTATGCCAAAGGATGCTGCCATTGTATGGGATCCCTCCTACCAGGAAAAGTTGAAAAAATTCATTGAAGGCAATCCGCAGCATATGATTTTTATCTACGGCGAACTTGATCCCTGGGGAGCAACAGCCGCACAGATAAAACCCGGCACCGGAAGCCTTGTTATGGTTGAAAAAGGCGGAACACATGGTGCCCAGATTTCGACGCTCAGTGCTGAACAAAATAAGCTGGTTATTGAAACGCTGGAAAAATGGCTTGAAATGGATATTGAATAAAGGCTAAACCGGGATTTTCATGATATCTTCCGTGGAGAAGCCCGCCAAAGCCTGCTTCCTATTTCAACAACTCATCCAAAGTTCCAGTTTCCAATTTCCAAATCCCAGGTTCCAAATCCGAAATCCGAAATCCGAAATCGGCAATCCGAAATCTTACATCCCCTGCATCTCTACCGATTTATAAACCGTAACCCCTTTCAAATCCTGCTTTGCGGCATGTATCATGGCTTTTGCAACCACATCGGCATGTATTCCTTTGTATTTCAATAGTGGTCCTGCAAACAGAAATCCCAAACCACGCATTACTACCTGCGCAATTTTTTCACCTCCGCGCTTTTCGGTGCGGTTACCCATCAGCAGCGATGGCCTGAATAATTGTATTTGCGGGATATTTAACTGGCTAACAGCTACTTCCATTTCTCCTTTTACACGATTGTAGAAAATACCTGATTTTTCATTTGCGCCCATAGCACTCACAATTAAAAATCGTTGAACTCCATTTGCCACACACCATTTCCCAAGATTAACTACATAAGTATAATCAACTTTATAAAACGCATCCTGCGATCCGGCAGTTTTAATTGTTGTACCCAAAGCACAAAACACATCATCAATCCGAAAATCAGTTTTCAATGATCCAATTTCATTGAAATCAATCTGTCGCTGAATTAGATTCGGAACTGAAAGGGGAATTGGTTTGCGGGTTATTACCAGAATTTTATCATACTGTTCGTCAGCCAGAAGTTGCTGAAGAAGGCTATTTCCAACCAATCCGGTGACACCGGCAATAAGGGCGTTGCGTTTCTGCATATCAGCATTATTAAGAGTGACTAAAGGTAGTTGATTTAAAGTAAATGCTGGTTAATGAAAACTAAAATCCACAGTAACAGACAAATTAATCACGGTTTAACAGAAATATTTGTTACTATTTGTGTGCAATTTGTGTAATTGGCGGATAAATCAATAGGCCCTCCTAAAAACACTTGCAATTATTGCCTATTTTTGAAAAATAGAACCAACATGAACTTATACCTGTATGACATTATTTAATTCAGTGATATCGTGGTTTGTACGAAAACGTATCCACCAGATAGATTTGTTTTTGAAATACCCCCACGAGGTGCAGGAGGAGTGGTTCGAAAGCCTGCTGCATACCGCCCGCGATACCGAATGGGGATTGAAGTATGATTACCGTTCCATAAGCACATTTGAGGAATTCTGTAAACGTGTTCCATTGAGCGATTACAATGACATGAAACCTTATATTGACAGGCTTAGGAAAGGTGAGAACAATATCCTTTGGCCTTCAGAAGTAAAATGGTTTGCGAAAAGTTCAGGCACCACCAGCGATAAAAGCAAATTTATCCCTGTAACCGGGGAAGCCCTTGAGGAATGTCATATGAAAGGTGGCAAAGACCTGCTTTCGATCTATTGCAACAACAATCCGGATTCAACCATATTCAGTGGTAAAGTATTGGGAATGGGTGGAAGTTTCCGCTCTGATAACGAATTTGCCGATACCTACCATGGCGATGTTTCGGCGATTATTATGGAAAATCTTCCTTTCTGGGTCCAACTCATCCGGACTCCTGATATGAGCGTGGCATTGATGGACGAATGGGAAGAGAAACTTTACCGCATGGCTATGATCACCAAGGATGAGGATGTAACCAATATTACCGGAGTACCCTCATGGACATTGGTGTTGCTGAATAAAATCCTGGAAATTACCGGGGCAAAAAACATACAGGAAGTCTGGCCAAATCTGGAATTGTTTATTCATGGAGGTGTAAGTTTTACGCCTTACCGCGAACAGTTCCGTAAAATTTGTCCGCCAGGGATGCATTACCTTGAAACGTATAACGCCAGCGAAGGATTTTTCGGCATACAGGACCGGCTCGACAGCGATGATATGCTGCTAATGCTCGATTACGGGATTTTTTACGAATTTCTTCTAATGTCGGATTTTGAAAAGGAAAACCCGCCAACAATACCGCTGTGGCAGGTTGAAACCGGCGTAAACTACGCTATGGTTATCAGCACCAATGCCGGCTTGTGGCGTTATGTTATCGGTGATACGGTAATGTTCACTACAACAGATCCATACCGGATTAAAATTACTGGCCGTACCAGGAGTTTTATCAATGCTTTTGGCGAAGAACTAATTATTGACAATGCGGAAAAGGCGTTGATAACAGCCTGCGAAAAAACCGGTGCCATTATTACTGAGTACACTGCTGCACCTATATTTTTAAATGAAAAGGAAAAAGCCGCTCACGAATGGGTAATTGAATTTGAAACACCTCCCGAAAATATTGAATATTTCGGCGAAGTGCTGGACAATGCACTTAAATCATTGAATTCGGACTACGAAGCAAAGCGTTACCATAACCTTATGTTACTGCTTCCGGTTATAAAGCAGGTAGAGAAAGGCACTTTTTATGAATGGTTCCGCGAACGCGGCAAACTGGGCGGACAAAACAAAGTTCCGCGACTGTCGAACGAGAGGAAATATGTGGAGGGGATTTTGGCGATGGGAAAGCCCAAAGGTTGAAATGTTTGAAGAGTTTGGAACTGTTTGAAGAGTTTGAAGGGATTGAAGAGTTTGAAGAGTTTGAAGAGTTTGGGGGGGGGTGAAGAGTTTGAAGAGTTTGAAGAGTTTGAAGAGTTTGAAGAGTTTGAAGAGTTTGAGGGGTTTGAAGAGTTTGAAGAGTTTGAAGGGTTTGAAGGGTTTGAAGAGTTTGAAGAGTTTGAAGGGTTTGAAGAGTTTGAAGAGTTTGAAGAGTTTGAGGGGTTTGAAGAGTTTGAAGAGTTTGAAGAGTTTGAGGGGTTTGAAGAGTTTGAGGGGTTTGAAATGTTCAATTGCCTGCGGCGTTCAATTTGCCTGCGGCGTTCAAAAGTTCAAATGCTTAAAAGTGTTAGGGTGGCAAAGCTTTAATGACAGTGCCTAATTGAGTATGGCTCCATAAATCTGCAATCCGCATTCTGAAATCCGAAATCTTCTTGCCCCAACCCCTAATCCCCAACTCCCAAACCCTATTACTCTGACTATTTATCAACAAAACACAAATCACCTTTTTCTTAACCAACATTCTTTAATAAATTAGCAGACTGATAATAATAGAACATATGGGAATGCATATAGCTATCGCTGGGAATATAGGATCCGGGAAAACAACACTTTCAGGTCTGCTGGCCAAACATTTCGGCTGGCAACCACATTACGAAGATGTGGATACAAATCCGTATCTTCCTAGTTTTTACGAGGACATGCAGCGGTGGTCCTTTAACCTGCAGATATATTTTCTGAACAGCCGTTTCCGGCAGATTGTCGAAATCCGCAAAAGCGGTAAAAATGTAATTCAGGACCGGACCATTTATGAAGATGCAAATATTTTTGCGCCTAACCTTCATACCATGAATCTGATGACAACGCGCGATTACGACAATTACCAGTCGTTGTTTCAGTTGATGGCTTCCTTTATTCAACCTCCTGATTTACTGATTTATTTACGTGCCGATGTACCTACCCTGGTACGGAATATTCAGAAACGTGGCCGCGATTACGAAGCATCCATCCGCCTCGATTACCTGAAAAGCCTGAACGAACGTTACGAAAACTGGGTTAATGGGTATTCATCAGGCAAACTGCTGATTTTTGATGTTGACAATATTAATTTCCAGGAAAAT
>JBBQUX010000062.1:0-18299 GCA_038212135.1 Bacteroidales bacterium
TGCCAGACTGACTGCCCAAAATCTTCCATAGTCAGTTATCGATATATTTTTACCAAACAGTCAAAATTGGGTGCTTTTTGATTTGTTATCAACTCATCAGTTTAATAATTGCTCTGTCGGTATAGGATGAGCCGTTAACTCCCAAATAAGCACAACAATTCATTACAATAATAATTGATACCCCTATTACCAAGCACTCCAGATGTAGGAATCACCTAAGTTTCAAAATATTAATTGCCTTATATTCAGTAAAAGTATAAAAAAATCAAGCCGGAAAAGATTAAACTTTTCCGGCCTGATAGGTATAATAAGAATTCGGCAGATTATTTTTTATCTTCTTCCGCTTTCTTCTCTTTTTTCTCCATCGAGGCTTTCAGGTTAGCAAGAGCGTCAAGGTCACCGAGGGTGGTTTTTTCAAGGTTGTCCTTGATTTTCTTCACGGCGCGTTTGGTAGTCATTTCGGCGCTTTCCTCTTTTTTGTCTTCTTTTGCTCTATCAGCAGCCTTGGTATCCTGGTACATCTTGGCGTGCGAAAGAATGATCTTCTTGTTCTCTTTCGAGAATTCGATTACTTTGAAATCCTGGGCTTCGTCAACCTGCAGGTTAGTACCGTCTTCTTTCTGTGCATGACGTGTAGGAGCAAAACCTTCGACACCGTATGGCAACGATACAACAACACCTTTATCGGATGAACTGACTACTGTACCTTTATGAACTGAGCCGGTAGTGAATATGCCTTCGAAAACATCCCATGGATTTTCTTCCAATTGTTTGTGGCCTAAGCTCAAACGGCGGTTTTCAACATCAACATCGAGAACAACTACATCAATAGTTTCGCCAATCTTTGTGAATTCAGCCGGATGTTTGATTTTCTTGCTCCACGAAAGATCGCTGATGTGGATAAGTCCGTCAACACCTTCTTCGAGTTCAACAAAAATACCGAAATTGGTAAAGTTACGTACGGTTGCAGTGTGGCGTGAGTTTACCGGGTATTTTGCAACAATATCACTCCATGGATCCGGAATGAGTTGTTTGATACCAAGTGACATTTTGCGGTCTTCGCGGTCGAGTGTAAGTACAACTGCTTCGATCTCGTCGCCAACTTTCAGGAAGTCCTGAGCGGTGCGCAGATGCTGGCTCCACGACATTTCGGAAACGTGAATCAGACCTTCAACACCAGGAGCGATTTCGATAAATGCGCCGTAATCAGCGATTACAACTACGCGGCCTTTAATTTTGTCACCAACTTTAAGATCCTCGCGTAGTGAATCCCATGGGTGTGCACTGAGTTGTTTAAGACCAAGTGCGATACGTTTTTTATTTTCGTCGAAATCGAGAATAACAACATTGATTTTCTGATCAAGCTGCACGATTTCTTCCGGGTGGTTGATGCGTCCCCATGAAAGGTCGGTGATGTGGATAAGCCCGTCAACACCGCCAAGGTCGATAAATACACCGTATGAAGTGATATTTTTAACGATTCCTTCGAGAACCTGTCCTTTTTCGAGTTTCGAAATGATTTCGATTTTCTGGGCTTCGAGTTCGTCTTCAATAAGTGCTTTATGCGAAACAACCACATTCTTGTATTCATGGTTGATTTTAACAATCTTGAATTCCATAACCTTCTCAACATACTGATCGTAGTCGCGGATAGGTTTTACATCAATCTGTGAACCAGGAAGGAAGGCCTCGATACCGAAGATATCAACAATAAGACCACCTTTGGTGCGGCATTTTACAAAACCGTTTATAATTTCCTGGGTTTCGAAAGCAGTATTTACGCGCTCCCATGAACGAAGGATACGGGCTTTTTTGTGTGATAGCTGAAGCTGTCCACCCATATCTTCCTGGTTTTCGACATAAACCTCAATACGGTCGCCAATTTTCAGATCCGGGTTGTAACGTACTTCCGATACCGGAATTACACCATCCGATTTGAATCCGATGTTTACAACAACCTCGCGGTTTGTAAGTCCAACAACCAGTCCGTCAAGCACTTCATGGTCGCCGATTGAACTTAAAGTTTTGTCATAAATGTCTTCCAAACGCTTGCGGTCGGTAGGATTATATGCTTCGTGCTTTTTCCCGATTGCGTTCCAGTCAAATTCAACTGGTTCAGCAGGTGCTTCAGGAGTTTTTGGTGCTTTGGGAGCTTCTGCAACTTCTTCTTCTTCTGCCTGCACTTCGGCAACAATTTCTTCTTCGGCAGGTATTTCTGCTACATCTTCTTCTACAGCAGGCACTTCTGCAACTACATCTTCTACTTCAGGAACCACTTCTTCTGCTACAGGCACTTCTGCAACTACTTCTTCTACTTCAGGAACTTCAGGAACCGCTGCAACTACTTCTTCTACTACAGGAACTTCTGCAACTACTTCTTCTACTGCTGTTTCAATTTCTGCAACAGGTGTTTCAACTGATTCGACTGCGTCAGTTGCTGTTACTTCGGCAGCATCTTCAACATGGTCTAATTCGTCGTTAACTTTAACGTCGTCACTCATATATTCATATTCTTTGTGGCCTTCCGGTTCGGCCGGTTTAACATTGGGTTTATTATAGTCAGAAACGCTGATCAACTTACCGGAAAAGCTGAACAATGCTCTGCTAAAATGGGGTGCAAAGGTAGTAAAAATAATTATTCCTTTCTTCTACCAAAGAGAATTTATTAAAATCACGCTTCCTGAGATTAAAGCCAAAGTTGTTTTATACTTTTAATTAATTTCGCCATATGAATCCTTTACGAATAACCGCCGTTTCATACTACAATACGCTCCCTTTTATATATGGATTAATCCACTCGGGCTTGCTTTCGGGTTTTGATCTGAGCCTTGACGTTCCATCGGAATGCGCTCGAAAAATCCTGAACGATGAAGCAGATATAGGTTTAATACCCGTTGGAGCATTGCCATCAATACCAGGTTACAAACTGCTTGGCAACCTATGTATAGGAGCTGACAAAGATGTAAAATCGGTTTTATTGCTGGCAAATACTGACTTACACAATTTAAAAACCATATACCTGGATACCGATAGCCGTACTTCGGTGAACCTGGTGAGAATTTTAGCAAAACGATATTGGGGAATTAATCCGCAATGGATAAGCCTTTCACGATTAAAAGGGAAGCCTGCCCATGGCGAAGGCATGGTCCTGATTGGAGATAAAACATTCGGGCTCTGCGGGCAATATCCTTTTTGCTACGACCTGGCCGGCGAATGGATTAAATTTACCGGTTTGCCTTTTGTATTTGCTGCCTGGATCACCCGAAAACCTTTATCGGTTGAATTCGAAGCATCCTTCAATGCAGCACTTGTCTGGGGAACTGAGCATCGTGAAAAATCTGTAATTATGGCAGAAAAACCACATATCACTGAGCAGGAGTTGATTTCATACTTAAAAAACGACATCAGCTATCCACTTGATCAACAAAAGATGAAAGGAATGGAATTATTCCTGAAATATATGTCTGACAATGATTCTGTTCAGGACTAAATATAGTTAGTGTCACTAAAAAAACTCATCATTTTACATAAAAATGCCCATTTTCTTTAACTTTAGGTTTGGCAGGCAAAACTCAATCTTCTGTGCGCGAGGACTCTCCCTTTCCGGCTGCTGAGCGATGGTTGGTGAGCGAAGCTGAACCAAGCCGAAGCAAAGGGGTAAGCGTGGCAAAACTCATTTTAGACTCGTTTTCTTTTAAGCTCTAGTTAGCTCAAATGGAGATGGAAAATTAAAATCAGAATACAAAAAAAATCTGTCTTCCGGCTCCCGACTTCCGGCTCCGGACTTGTAAACGAACTAATTCCAACGGGAAATTCCCGATCTGTCATAAATTTTCAATCCAAATAGATACTCATGGAAATTAACGATAAAATTGCTCAATTTGATCCAAACGGACTTGGCGATACAAGTGGAAATATTTACGGATTGCCTTTCAACACGGATGAAGCCAGGTTGGTAATTCTGCCGGTTCCCTGGGAAGTTACTGTTTCGTACCAGGCAGGTACGGCCTCAGCTCCGGAGGCAATTCTCGAAGCATCCCTACAGGTTGATTTGTACGATCCCTTTGTGAAAGACGCCTGGAAACTTGGCATCGCCATGAAAGAAGTACACCTTAGTATCCTTGAGAAAAGCAATACGTTTCGTCAGCAGGCTGAACACTACATCGGGCAGCTGTCGCAGGGGTTCAATCCGGAAGAAAACACCGAACTTCTCGCTATCCGTAATGAAATTAACCAGGCGGGCCGGGAATTGAATCATTGGGTTAAGAAGGAGTCGCTTTCTCTTCTGAATCAGAATAAAGTGGTTGCCTTGCTGGGTGGCGATCATAGCACACCATTAGGTTTAATGCAAGCCCTGGCCGAAAAATATCCATCCTTCGGAATACTGCATATTGATGCCCATGCCGATTTGCGGGAAGCATACGAAGGCTTTGAATTTTCTCATGCATCCATCATGTACAATGCATTAAAACTGCCTCAAATCAATAGCCTGGTTCAGGTTGGAATACGAGATTATTGTGAAGCCGAAAACCAGATGATTCAGTCTGACGAAAGAATTTCCACTTTTTTTGACAGGGATATAAAACAATCACAATTTGAAGGCAAAAACTGGTCGGTAATTTGCGAAAAGATTATTGAAGCCCTTCCCGAAAAAGTTTACCTGAGTTTTGATATTGATGGTTTGGACCCTAAATTGTGTCCTAATACCGGTACTCCGGTGCCAGGTGGACTGGAACTTGAACAATCTGTTTATCTGGTCGAAAAACTGGTGAACTCCGGCCGGAGAATAATAGGTTTTGATCTTAATGAAGTCGCCCCCGGTAATGATGAATGGGATGCCAATGTGGGAGCCCGTTTGTTGTACCGTTTGGGCAATATGTGCCTGGTTTCGAACCGGTAAGGAAAATGTATAAATAGTGTCTCTAAGAAAACCAATCATTTTACTCAAAAACGCTCATTTTCTTAAATTTTAGGTTTGGCAGGCAAAACTCAATCTTCTGTGCGCGAGGACTTCCCCCCACGGGGATTAAGGGGTGAGCGTGGGCAAAACTCATTTTATACTCGTTTTCTTATAGGCACTAAATAAAAAATCCGCAGATAATCGAAAAGATTTACTGCGGATTTGTTTTATAATTCAGGTTTCAACCCTGTAAGTCTGGCATTTGAAATTTATTTCCTGAGTGATTTCTGCTGTTGTTGTTTTGTCATATCTTCCAGGCGTTTCTGGAACGATGATTTTTTTACAGGTTTGAGTTTGTTTTCCTGAATGCGGGCATGAAGTTTATCTTCGTTAACAAACCTGCGGATTATAAACATTTGAGCAAATGTGAACAGGTTTGCCAGCAAGTAGTAATAACTTAACCCCGCTGAAAAATTATTAAAGAATCCGAGGAACATAATAGGCATCAGGTACATCATGGTTTTCATACCCGGCATTTGCTGAGTCGAGCCCATCATATCATTATTCATTTTAGTGTACATAATGGTCGAAATGGTCATCAGCAGGGTGAACAAACTGATATGATTTCCATAATATGTACTCAGCAAGGGAATATGGGTTGTCCACGAATAAATTGAATCAAAACTGGATAAGTCAGTCGCCCAAAGGAAAGATTGTTGCCTTAATTCGAAAGCCGCAGGGAAAAACCTGAAAAGTGCAATTAATATAGGGAACTGAAGTAGCATCGGCACACAACCAGCCATCGGATTCACTCCTGCTTTTTTATAAAGTGCCATGGTAGCCTGTTGCTTCTTCATGGCATCATCTTTTTTAGGAAATTTAAGTCCTATTTCTTCAATTTCAGGCTTTAGCAGTTTCATTTTTGCTGAAGAGATATAGGTTTTCCAGGCAATTGGGAAAAGTACTATCTTCAGTAAAATTGTAAGTATCAGGATTATTATCCCATAATTCATATTGGTTGATTCGAGCCAGTTGAATACAGGAATTACTGCAAACCTGTTAATCCACTGCATCAGGAAGAAACTCCAGCCGAGCGGAATCTGCCGTTCCAGGTTCATTCCGTACTGCCTCAGAACTTTATATTTATTGGGGCCAAAATACCAGCTCAGATTATACGTTTGATCTGTTTCAATACCGTAAGGGAGTATATATGCCGATTTCATGGTCTTCACCATTCGGTCTGTATTTTCTTCAGGGAATCCAACAGTTTCAATGTCAACACTTTCAAATTCATCAGCAGCAATAAGTGTTGCCGAAAAAAACTGCTGTTTGAATGAAACCCATTTTACAGCCGTTGAAATCCGTTCCTTTTCATCTTTTGTCTCACTTAAATAATCAACTTCCCCGCTTATATCCATATAATGAATAGTCGATTGGGTTTGTTCCGTTTTGAGCCCCTTTTCCTGTTGCATCAATGTTGTACTCCACAGCAGTGACATGTCGCGGGTATTTTGTGCGATATAACCTTTCATCCCTGCAAAATTCACCTTGTACCCAACCATATAATCATTACCCTTAAGGGTATAAATATATTCGATATAGCTTTTGGCAGATGCAGGGTCGCTGTTGCCAGGATAAACCCTCATGGCAAATTGTACTGAATCTTTCCCTGAAACCCGGATTGAGTCTTTATCAGGAGTAACAACCGGGAAAAACAAGAGGTTGCCGGTATTTAAAGTTCGGAGATCCTCAGTATTAAATTCGAATCCAAAAACAGAAGAATCGCCTTTTAAAAGTATTAGAGGTAAAGTATCAAATGTTTGGTAGTCCTTCAGTTGAACTGACCATATACGACCACCTTTTGATGAAATTTTAAGCTTCATCAAATCGCTTTCGAGGGTGTAAAATTTTTCTGCTTCACGCGAAATTGCCGAAAAACCTTCAGTAACGCTGTCACCGGCCACAGTAGTCGGCTCAACAGGATTTGCTTTGTTTAATGAATCAGCATTGGCTTTTCTGATCATTTCAGCCATAGCACTTTCGAGCGAATCGTTACGTTGAACCTGGGTAATTGAATCAGCTTTTCGCCTGGCAGCAGCCATTTCCTCTTTGGATGGGGTCATCCACAGGCTGTAACCTATCAATAAGCCGACAATGATTACAAGACCTATAATATTATTCTTACTCATTATTACTATATATGTGCTTAAGTATGCTTGTAAAGTGTGCTATTTTCAAAAACAGCTGACTATCAATAATTTATCGCCAGGAGACTGTTTTCGGGACGGCAAAGATACGAAATGTTAACTAAGTACTGATGTTCGATAGCAACAGAATAACTGTATAATGCCAAAAACGGGGTTGAACCAAAAACCAGTCTGACTCTGAATCCACCTATTTTGTCTGCACTTTTTTGTACTGTATAGCTGCTTTTACAAAATGGACAAAAAGCGGATGCGGCAATGCCACGGTACTTTTATATTCAGGGTGAAATTGCACAGCGATAAACCAGGGGTGATCCTTTAATTCGATAATTTCTACCAGGTTATTCTGTTCATTCATTCCCACAGGAATCATTCCTGCCTTGCGGTAGTCTTCGAGGTAAGCGTTATTGAATTCGAAACGGTGTCTGTGCCGTTCAACTATCTCTGCTTTTTTGTAAACCGACCAGATTTTGGTATCAGGTTTAAGCGTACAGGGATAGGATCCAAGTCGCATGGTTCCGCCTTTTTTGCTGACCTTTTTCTGTTCCTCCATAATGTCGATTACAGGAAAAGGAGTTGAAGGGTTCATTTCAGTAGAGTGTGCATCTTTATATCCAAGCACATTGCGGCCAAATTCAATCACGGCGCATTGCATCCCAAGGCAAATTCCCAGGAAAGGGATTTTATTTTCGCGTGCAAACCTGATAGCAATTATTTTGCCTTCGATGCCCCGTTCGCCGAAACCGGGAGCCACCAGAATGCCATCCAAATCCTTAAGCAAATGCTTCGAAGTACTGTCGTTGATAGATTCGGAATGAATCATTTTCAGGTTTACCTTAAACTGATTTTCAGCTCCGGCATGAATAAACGACTCGGTAATTGATTTATATGCGTCCCTTAATTCAACATATTTACCAACAAGACCTATTTGCACCTCACCTACCGGATGTTTGAGCTTATGTACGAATTCTTCCCAGCTTACCAGGTCAGGTTGTTTGCGGATAGGTACCTGCATTTTTTCGAGCACAACCTGGTCGAGGCGTTCATCGCGCATAAGTAAGGGAACATCATAGATCGTCTCAACATCAACGGACTCAATTACTGCTGAAGGGTTTACATTGCAGAAGAGTGCAATTTTATTGCGTATAGCCTGGTTAAGGTGTTTTTCGGTACGGCACACAATTACGTCAGGCTGCACACCCGATTCAAGCAGCATTTTAACTGAATGCTGGGTTGGTTTGGTTTTAAGCTCTCCGGAAGAAGCAAGATATGGAACAAGCGTGAGATGTATCACAAGGCAGCGGGTACCCATTTCCCATTTCATCTGTCTTACTGCCTCAATATAAGGTAAGGATTCAATATCACCTACCGTGCCTCCTATTTCAGTAATTACAAAATCATAATTACCACTCGAACCTAACAATTGGATACGATATTTTATTTCGTCGGTGATATGGGGTATTACCTGCACGGTTTCGCCTAAGTAATCGCCACGTCTTTCTTTATCAATAACAGCCTGGTATATTCGACCTGTAGTTACATTGTTAGCCTGCGATGTGCGAACATTGGTAAACCGCTCATAATGACCAAGATCAAGATCGGTTTCGGCACCATCATCGGTTACAAAACACTCTCCGTGCTCATATGGATTTAGTGTACCGGGATCAATATTGATATATGGATCGAGTTTCTGAATTGCAACCCTGAAACCACGTGCAATTAGCAATTTAGCCAGTGATGAGCTTATGATTCCCTTACCTAAAGAGGACGCTACACCACCGGTAGTAAAAATGTATTTTGTTTCAGCCATGATAATGATTGTATAAAAGATCTAACCCGGTAGCAGGAACAAAATACTTCAGTGCCGGGAAACAGATATACCCAAAATGACAAGTTGAAGATGTGAACCGGATTTTAAAACCGGTGCAAAATTACAAATCACATCCCTGAATTCCTCGAAAATTGATAAAAAAAAAAGCCCGGTTCCTGCCAGGCTATGAAACTATGCAACATACTGATCATCAAACAACTCCATAGGAGCTTATTTCGACACATTCAGATATCACTGCTTTAATATCATCACGTGAACAAGGTTTTGCCAGGAAAGCATTCATACCTGCTTCAGCACATTCTGTCCTCATCTGGTCGTCAGCATACGCAGTAATTGCAACAATAGGGATCAATTTATTAAACACCCTGATATACCGTGTAGCTTCGATGCCATCGAGTACAGGCATGTCGATATCCATCAGGATAGCATTAAAATCATCGGTTCTGCATGCTTCTGTAGCTTGCAGTCCATTATCAACAATCACAAATTCCCAACCTAATTTGCTCATATACCTGCTCATTAGTTGTTGATTCATGATATTATCTTCGGCAATAAGGATTTTCATAAATATGGTTACGGGTTTCAAATCGGAAATGTTCTCAGCAAATATAATACAATTTATGAATGTAACTTTTATTTATGATTCAATTGCTAAATCAATGGATTAATCACTTCTGCCATGAATCTTCCCGAAAAAAAATGCCCGATAAGTAATCCCTTAGATGCTTGAAGGAAAAACTCTGATTTTCTTAAAAATCAACATGACAGAAATGTAACACTTCTGCGTAATGAACTGCAATTATCAGAAACAGCTCTTTATTATCCAAGATACGATTTCAACAACTTGCTTCTGGAGTTATGTTTAAGCCGGCGTATCGCTTTTTCCTTAATCTGACGCACACGCTCACGGGTAAGATCGAATTTGACAGCTATCTCCTCCAGTGTTAATCCATGAGGAATACCAATCCCGTAATACAGGTTAATCACATCCCTTTCCTTCTCAGTAAGTGTTGAAAGTGAACGCTTTATTTCCATGGCCAATGATTCGCGCATAAGCCCTGCATCAGTAAAGGGAGTATCTTCATCAACAAAAACATCAATAAACTTGGTGTCTTCATCATCAACCAAAGGTGCGTCCATCGAAACATATCTGGTTGTGATTTTAAGGGCTGCATCAATTTTATAACCAGGAATTTCGAGTGCTTCGGCAATTTCTTCAGCTGAAGGCAAGCGTTCAAACTTTTGTTCGAGACGCGAAGTTTCCTTTTTAATTTTATTGAGGGAGCCAACCTGGTTCAATGGCAAACGTACAATCCTGGATTGCTCGGCTAACGCCTGTAATATAGATTGACGAATCCACCATACGGCATAGGAAATGAATTTAAATCCACGTGTTTCATCGAAACGCTGCCCGGCTTTTATCAGCCCGACATTTCCCTCGTTGATCAGGTCTGGAAGGCTAAGCCCCTGGTTCTGATATTGCTTGGCAACAGAAACCACGAACCTGAGATTTGCACGACACAATTTATCAAGTGCTTTCTGGTCGCCTGCCCTGATTCTGCGTGCAAGTTCTACCTCTTCATCAGCGGTGATAAGTGCTTCCTTTCCAATATCCTGAAGATATTTATCAAGTGAGGCAGTTTCACGGTTGGTGATTGATTTGGTTATCTTTAGTTGTCTCATGACTTTTTATCGTTTACATGTAACTAAGCTGCATAGTCACCCATGCAGCTTAAACACTAAATATCAACTAATTAAAAGTTCAGAAGAATATTCCTTACTTCTATTTATAATAACAAAGAATCACTTGCATTGTTTACTTTTTTTTTCAACATATTAGATTCTCTGTCAGTAAATCCTGTTAATTCAGCCCGAAACCATAGTAAGCTCTGACCCTGTTCGGATAAACCCCTTCGAGTAATACTCCCCCACTTTTACTTGATAGTATTTTGGTAACATCCTCAATAGTACGGATTGGTTTTTTATCAATTTCTGTAATAACGTAACCTTCCCTGATACCGGCATTTCTGAGCAGGCCATCACCCAACTCGGTAACCTGAACACCATGATCTATTCCTAATTTGCGCATTACGTCTGATGAAGCCACCTGCATTTTTGCTCCAAGCATCGGCATTACATCTTTTGCTTCGCTTTTTACAATGCTGGTATTACCTTCGCGGTTACGCAGGGTAACATTAAATGATTTGTCGGCCCCATCGTGGCTAACTACCACAACTATCTTCTCCCCCGGGCGATAGCGGCTCACCTGTTCGAGTAATTCAGAAGTACTGTTAACTTTGATTTTATTAATAGATGTAATTATATCTCCTTTCTGCATCCCGGCATCTTTAGCGGCACTTCCATCGTTAACTTCCGAAACATAAACGCCCCTGAGTTCTTTAAAACCTTTTTCTTCAGCGAATTTACTATCGATTTCACGAATACTTACACCCAGGAATGCACGTTGAACTTCCCTGTAATCGACCAGGTCAGCCACAACTTTCTTTACAATATTGACAGGAATGGCAAAGGAGTATCCGGCATAAAAACCATTTCCACTGGCAATAGCAGCGTTAATTCCAATTAATTCGCCTCGGGTATTCACCAAAGCACCACCACTGTTTCCACGATTTACGGCAGCATCCGTCTGTATAAAAGATTCTATTGAAGTACCGTCGGGTGTTCCTAAAATATTGATATTACGAGCTTTGGCACTCACAATACCAGCGGTTACCGTACTTGTTAAATTGAATGGATTACCGACTGCAAGCACCCATTCGCCTATCTGCAACTCATCCGAATTGCCATAGCCCAGGAAAGGAAGATTGCTTTCATTTATTTTTACAACAGCAAGATCCGTAGATGGGTCGGTACCAATAATAGTACCTTCGTAGGAACGTTTATCGTTTAGTACAATTTCGATCTTATTTGCATCCTGTACCACATGATTGTTGGTAACTATATATCCGTCAGCCGAAATAATAACTCCTGATCCTGCACCCTGCAAAGGCCCTTGTTGCCCAAATTGACTATCGCCGAAGAAATCATGAAAATTAAAGAAGTTGTCATACATGCTGTTTTTGCGGGCATATTCCGTTTTAATGTGAACTACAGCATGTATTGAAGTATTAGCAGCAACTGTGAAATCAGGATACACTATTCCCGGCCCGGTCATACTGGCAAGTTGAACAGGTACTGCGCTCTCAGGCACACCCTGCAATTTCCCGGTATTTTTTTGTAAAAGAGCATAGCCACCCAAAGAAATAAGACCGCCTAAGATTGCCATCAGAAAAAAACCTGCGTACTTTTTCATTTTTATTCGTTTTTAGTAAAAATCTTGTTAATTTCTCAATCAAAATCTCATTTTAGTATTTTCGGATTTATAACGCAAGGATAATACCAATAGTTTTTAAACGGCTGTTAATTATTGTTAACAATCTCTGATTCAGAAGAAGCCAGTACTTTAAGACATTTTATAAAACACTGTTTATCATATATTTGTAATTTATGTTATTTCAATATTAACGTTGAGTATGGCGGGTTTTATTGTTGAAAAATTGACGGAAAAGTAAAAAAATGTCATATTCATAAACCAATCTGACAAATTGACAAGGATTATAGTAAATTTGTTACCGCAATGACTCTACAATTCAGCAAATACGAAGGAACCGGCAACGATTTTATTATGATCGACGACCGGAAGTTACAATTTCCGGTTAGTGAAGAGCTTATCGCTAAACTTTGTGACCGACATTTTGGCATTGGAGCCGATGGTATTTTACTCGTGCAGCACAGTGAAGGATACGATTTCGGAATGAATTATTTTAATTCCGATGGTAGTCCGGCCACTTTTTGCGGCAACGGGGGCCGCTGCATCGTTGCTTTTGCATACCAGATTGGAATAACAGGCAATGTATGCAGGTTTATGGCTGCTGACGGCATTCACCATGCCCGCATTATGGAAAATAACGGACACGAAGTGAGCGTTGAACTGGAGATGCAGGATGCCAAAATCTATAGCACTGAAAACAATACTTATTTCATGAATACGGGCACATATCACGTAGTAAAATTTGTAAAAGACCCCGACAATATCGACATTATGGAATCCGGGCGGGAAATACGATTCGATGCCAGGTACGAACCCCATGGAACCAACGTAAATTTTGCCACTTCATTAAAGAAGGAGTTATACGTGCGTACTTACGAAAAAGGAGTTGAAAACGAAACTCTCTCTTGCGGAACCGGTGTAACAGCTTCTGCCATAGCAGCATCACTTAAATATGGTGGAAATGCATTTTTTGTAAATACCGCTGGTGGAAGGCTGCATGTTAGTTTTTCCCGTAAGGATGAAACATTTAAAGATGTAAAACTTACAGGTCCTGCAAGGTTTGTATTTGAAGGAAAAATTGAAATCTGAAAGATATGATTGGTCCGAATCTTTTACTCAGGGCACCTGAACCTGCCGATATTGACACAATCTTCCGCTGGGAAAACGATATGAGTGTCTGGCATATCAGCAATACTCTTGCTCCCTATTCAAGATTTGCTATTGAACAATTCGTACTAAATACGGATAACGATATATTCGCCACAAAACAACTGCGCCTGATGATCGATTACCATTCATCGGTGCCTGAAACAACTACAGTTGGAATTATCGACCTGTTCGAATATGATCCTTATCACAAGCGTGCCGGGGTTGGAATACTGATTGATGAAAAATTCCGGAACAAAGGTTTTGCCACCGAAGCACTTTATTTACTGATAGAATACTGTTTCAAGACGCTCGATCTTCACCAGGTATTTTGCCTTATCGAACAAAGCAATCATAATAGTATCCGGTTATTTTCCAAAGCGGGATTTATAAAATGCGGACATAAAAAAGATTGGTTGCATTGGGGTGAACGATGGACTGATGTACTGATATTTCAACTGATAAAAAAATAAAATAGTCTTCACCCGAGCATTCCGCATCACAATTAGCCTGATTGCCAACCAAATACAAACCAGTTTTAGATTAATAAATGAAGTTCAAAAAAAACAACGCGAAAAGACCTGAACCATGTCAAATTATTATTCAAGCCGCATAAAACGTGAAAAGAACCGCTCACGTCGAAAGCAAATCATCCTTTCAATTCTTGCACTGCTTGTTTTTGGAGCATGTGTTGCAGGCTACCTGGGCTATAGGATGGTTTACAAACCGAATGTCTGGCTGAATGGACAACCTTCCGTTTCCATAAATATTAAGTCAGGATCAAGCTGGGACGATGTGAAGGAAATGCTTTACAAAAACGGCACCATTATTCACCGCGCTTCGTTTGAACAACTGGCAGCTTTAATGAAATATCCTGATCATATTAAATCAGGTCATTATATTCTGAAAAAAGGAATGAGCAACCGTGAAATAATCACTAAATTGCGTGCAAAGAAACAAGACCCTGTAAAACTGGTTTTTAATAATATCCGCGTCAAGCAGGAACTTGCAGGACATATTGCAGAGCAGATTGAAGCTGATTCGGTTACCTTACTGAATCTGCTTAACGATGCCGGATACCTGAACAAATTCGATTTCACCCCGAATAATGTGATAAGTATGTTTATACCGAATACGTACGAAGTATATTGGGATATTTCAGCAGAGAAGTTCATGGAACGGATGCATAAGGAATATAAAAATTTTTGGAACGAAAAGCGAAAATCCCGACTTACCGAAATACGATTAACCGAATTGCAGGCAATTACACTTGCATCCATTGTTGAAAAGGAAACAAACCAGAACAACGAAAAGCCCGATGTAGCTGGTGTATATATGAACCGGCTCAGAGATGGCTGGCTGCTGCAGGCTGATCCAACACTGGTTTACGCATTGGGCGATTTCAGCATTAAGCGGGTTCTTAATGTGTACAAAACTATCGATTCACCTTACAATACTTATATGTACCTCGGACTGCCTCCAGGGCCAATCTGCCTCCCGTCAATCTCATCCATCGATGCAGTACTCAACTACAGGCAGCATAATTATATGTATTTCTGTGCCAGGGAAGATTTTTCGGGATACCATAATTTTGCCGTTAATCTCGATCAGCACCTGCTGAATGCGGCCAAATACCAGCAGGCATTAAATCGTCAGGGAATTTTGAAATAGTTAATGGGAAAATAGTCAATGGGAAAATAGTTAATTGAAATTTGTTCCTGACCAGAATACCGGTTTCGTTTACTTGAATTCTCTTTAAATATGCATTTTACACAACACCTTGTGCTCAAATATCTGATATTAAGTATTATTATCCTTGCACTAACAATCGGAGGAAAAGGAAATAACATCAAGGGTCAGGTCGCTGATTCTGCTGATATTTCATCCGACACCCTTAACCGAAGCAGATTTATTTTGGTAACCGCTACAGGAACTGCGCTTTATGCTGTAAGTATACCCGCGCTATATGTTTTATGGTATAAAGATTACCCGCAATCAGGTTTTCACTTTTTTAATGATAATGATGAGTGGCTGCAAATGGATAAATTTGGCCATACTACAGCATCCTATTATATTGGATTGATCGGCTATTCCTCACTTCGCTGGACAGGTGTGCCCGAAAAAAAATCGATATGGTATGGTGGTATGGCAGGCCTGGTTTATCTGACTACAGTTGAAATCATGGATGGCTTTTCGGAACAATGGGGAGCTTCGCCGGGCGATATGGTTGCTAATACTTTGGGAACTGCACTTTTTATAAGTCAGCAATTAGCCTGGCACGAACAGAAGTTTGTCATGAAATGGTCGTATCACAGTTCGCCATACGCACAGTACAACCCGGATTTGCTTGGTAACACACCGTTACAAAGCATGATGAAAGATTATAACGGTCAAACCTATTGGTTATCAGCCAATATCAGCAGCCTGGGATTGCAGCAGACGCGTTTGCCAAAATGGCTGAATATTGCAGCCGGTTACGGAGCCGAAGGAATGGCCGGAGCCAGCAACAATCCTTCGGAAATTAATGGTATTCCTGTTCCTTTTAGCGAGAGATACAGACAGTTCTATATTTCACCGGATATTGATCTGAGCCGCATCCCAGTAAAATCTAAAACACTGAAGTTAATTCTTAAAACAATTGGGTTTATAAAAATACCGATGCCCGCAGTGGAATTTAATAAGAATGGGATGAAGTTTCATGCGTTGTATTTTTAACTCAATTATCTAATAATCAATTTATAACACTCCTTTGCATGAGAGAATATATTTTATTAATTTGCTTCGTTTTCCTTTCACACTCAGCATTTAATCAGATTTATGATAGCAAACCTGATGCGCTGAGAAATATTGAGGAGGGCAAAACACTCCTTGGCAACGGGGAAATTCTTAAAGCAATTGATAAATTCAATTTTGCAATTGATCACGGAGCAGAAAAAAGTGCACTACTTTAAGGGCTGAAGCGTTTTTAAAACTCGCTGATACTTGCAATTCCTGTAAAGATTTTTTTTTGATGGCCAAATTACTTGAGGATACTCAGAAATTTCAACCTGCTATTAAAAAAGGGATTACTATAGAGACAGAATTCACATACTATTTTACATGGACTATTCGAAACTAAACTTAAGAGTGAGAGTGAAGATAAATATTTTGACTTCTACACATTAAACCTGATATTCAATAAATCCCCATCGCAAACCACATAGTTTTTTCCTTCGATGGCAAGTTTACCATTCTCTTTGCAGGCATGTTCGGTTTTTAACGCAACAAAATCATTGTATTTAATTACTTCGGCACGTATAAAACCACGTTCAAGATCACTGTGGATAACGCCGGCAGCCTGAGGAGCAGTCATACCTTTGTGAATAGTCCAGGCACGGTTTTCTTTAACTCCAATCGTAAAAAACGACATTAAGTTAAGCAGCTTGTAAGCCGATTGCACAACTTTATTAACTCCCGGCTCGGTGAGGCCTGCATCCGCAAGAAATATATCGCGATCTTCCTGGCTTTCGAGTTCAGCAATTTCGGCTTCCAGTTCAGCTGCAATTACCAGTACTTCAGCATTTTCGGCTTTCACCGATTCAATAAGAGCCTGTGAATATGTATTGCCTGCTGCGGCCGAAGCATCATCAACATTACAAACATATATTACCGGCTTATCAGTAATAAGGAACATATCAGCAATATGCCTGCAATCATCCTCGTGAACCGGAGCGGTTCGTGCAGGTTTAAAATCTTCGAGGTGAGCTTTGTAAATATGAAGAACATCCATCACCTTTTTAGCTTCCTTATCACCTAATTTTATCAATTTATCAGTACGCTGAATTTTGCGTTCGACCATACTCAGATCGCGGATACAAAGTTCGAGATCAACAATTTCGCGGTCACGAACCGGATTAACCGAACCTTCGATATGTGGCACCGTATCGCTGTCGAAACAACGGATAACATGAATGAGGGCATCAGTCTGCTGAATTTCGGCCAGGAACTTACTGGAAGTACTCTCGGCTTGTCCTGATCCTTTTGTAAGTCCCGGAATATCAACAAGGTCAACGGTTGCATGCACTACCCGCTGAGCAGGTAACAGGGTGTTAAGAACATACAATCTGCTATCGGGAACATTAATCTGTCCCATGTGCGATTTCTGCCCGCCTGACTGATCATGATTTTTTGTGTTTGCAACACAATTGAACAAGGTAGTTTTGCCGCTGTTGGCCAAACCTATAATCCCACATTTCAGAGCCATCTTCCTTTACAATTTAGGAGTACAAAGGTAGTGACAAGTTCCTTTAAAAAAAAGTGAGTCTGAAGTAATGAGATGTCATGCCTGGCTCAGAATACTATTTGAAGAATAAATCACTTTAGTAACCGGATTCTGTAATTCTCTTCTATAAACTTAAAATACCAGAAAAGTTTTCGGTTAACTTCGATACCGTAATCAACTGAACTGTTGTAAAAAATATGATTTTCAATCAACCGGTGGTACTTTCCCCGGTTATAATAATCATTCCAGTTTATTACGCCATTCAGGTTTCTGCTCCGGTAATACTCATTGCTGTAATCTTTTGAAGGGGTGAAATTCATTAAATACCATGTTTCAAATTCGGTATCAATAATGGTGATTTCGTATTCGGTACTATCAATCTGCACAGATGTATTTTTATCGGAAGTACCGGTCTTTTGCGTGGTGGAACACGACCAAACAAGCAACAGAATAAATATGAAGAAGATCAGATTTTTCATGGTTTCAGGTTTAACAGAATTGGTTAAATAACTAACATATAGACACGTTTACATAGTATACTCGAACAATAATTATGCCTTATTGAGTATGTAAGCCATCAAAAAAGAAGATTTTTCACAACCTCAATTCATATAGCTATTATATAT
>JBBQUX010000063.1:0-18288 GCA_038212135.1 Bacteroidales bacterium
CCGGGTAGCCGGCAATCTGAGTAAGTTTAGTCATATCAGCTTCCGTAAAATACTGGTATTTTTCGCGGATATCGAGCGGAGTATCAATAAATTCAATTTCCTCAGAGATTTCAAGAGCTTTAAAAACCGCTTTGGCCAGATGTAAAAAGGCACGGGCTTTGCCGGTTCCCAGATTGTATAATCCGGATTGCGGTTTTTTCTGCATCATAAAGTACAACACATCAATTACATCTTTAACATATACAAAATCGCGCAGCTGCATTCCATCAGCGAATCCGGAGCGGTGCGAACGAAAAAGTTTTGTGCTGCCAGCTTCCTTTATCTGCCTGAAAGCATGAAATATAACCGAAGCCATTCTGCCTTTATGATATTCGTTCGGTCCATAAACATTAAAGAATTTCATTCCGGCCCAGAATGGAGGCGTCTTCTCCTGGTTCAGTACCCAGATATCGAAATTATTTTTCGATTCGCCATACGGATTTAGAGGGCGAAGACTCTCAACAATTGAATGATCATCAGAGTAACCGCGCTCACCCATGCCATAAGTGGCTGCTGACGAAGCGTATATAAGAGGAATTTCGTACAATGTGCAGGCTTGCCAAACCTGTTTTGAATAGTTCAGGTTAAGGCGGTTGAATATTTCGACATCAAATTCCGTAGTATCCGTGCGTGCACCAAGGTGATAAACAGAAGCAACCTCGGTATAGTGTTTCTGCAACCAATTTATGAATTCATCGCGGTGAACATGTCCGGCTATGGATTTATGATCAAGATTATGGTTTTTCAATGGATTACTGAAATCGTCGACCACAATAATATTGGTTAAACCCTTGTTGTTGAGTTTGTTTACCATACAACTGCCAATAAATCCGGCAGCACCTGTCACCACTGTGTACGTCATAATGCTTTATTTTTCAGTGAACAAAGGTAGGTGAAAAAGTGCAAAACCGGGTTTAGGAGATTCAAATGTTCAAGGATCAAATGTTCAAAGCTTCGCGTTCAAAGGTTCAATGCTTCGCGTTCAAAGGTTCAATGTTTCGCGTTTAAGTGTTCAAAGGTTCGCGTTTAAGAGTTCAAAAGTTCAATGCTTCGCGTTCAAGGGTTCAAGGGTTCAAAGGTTCGCGTTTAAGTGTTCAGAAGTTTAATAGTTCAAAAATTCCAAAGTCTACCAATGTTATTTTGGAACATTTAAACGCCGCAGGCATTTGAACGCCGCAGGCATTGAACCCTTTGACCGCCGCAGGCATTTGAACCCTTTGAACGCGCAGCCTTGAACGCCGCAGGCTATTGAACCCTTGAACGCCGCAGCCTTGCACGCGTAGCCTTGAACCTTTTTATTCAATCTCAATTTCACTTACAAACAACCAAGCTTTCTGTCCTTCTCCCTGATGCCCAACCGGACATATCCCGATACTGGTTGCTTTAATCCTGATATATTGTGTTCGCATGTTATCGAAATTACGGGCCAGCATTACCGGACCATCAAGCCGGATATCATCAGTTTCGGCAGGGTAGAAGGTGTTAAGCAAATTAAATATTTTTCCATCTGAGGAGCTATAAAACTCCACTTTTTCAGGAAGAAATATCCAGCTTACAGGCAACTGAAGAACATCAACTCCGATAGCAGTTACTGGTTTTGCTTCCCCGAGATCGATGGTAACTTCGAAATCATTTCCTTCATATCCCATCCATTGTTTATTAGCCGGATTGGATGACCCGATCAGCCCGTCAAATAAACCGGAAACTCCCGATCCTGGATATTTCGGACTGGGTTGTGCCGTTAATGTTGCACTTTTAATAACTTGTACGAAAGTGTACATCCGACTGATGATCTGGCTTGGACTACTGCCTGAAATGGCTACTGCTTTAAGTGTACAATTGCTGCTTATTGTAAAAGGTGAAATGTATTTTTTTGAAGTAATTCCCGGAGTTGTGCCATCCAGCGTGTAATAAATGTCAGCATTTTGCCCGGTTGTAGTGAGTTCGATCTGCTGCGGACCGGGGAAAGCACCATCAGCCAGTGAACACCAGGGCTTGGGTACATAAATAGAGGGTTTTGGTGCAGCAGTTTTCGTAATAAAGGCTTCATTTACTGGCCTGCCGATCCATTCCGTAGGTGTCTTTAAACCAAGAATTCTGGCTATAGTCAAAGCTGTGTTGGCAAGGTCATTCGGCATTTCAAGAAGAGCATTCTTTTTTATTCCGGGCCCGGAAATTATCCAGGGTACTTCAAATTCTATCATACTTTCGCCTCCATGTCCGTAACCTGCTCCACCGTGATCGGAAGTGATAATCAGTGTGGTATTTTGTATCATTTTCGATTCCTGTAAACCGGCAACTATTTTTCCGATTTCGGTATCAATATCATTTATCGACTGGTAATACTCCTTTGTATTGAAGCCTTTGCTATGGCCGGTTTCGTCAGGATGACCATAGTAAATAAAGGTGAAAACAGGTTTTTCTTTTTTAATGAAATTCAGTGCAATTGAGGTTACCATTACATGACCCTGTATGTGTTGCTCTTTACTGATCAGTTTTTTGTTCACATAGGTTCCAAACCAATCCCAATCGTAAAACATCGCCGTAATTGCTTTGGGCATTTGTTTCCGGATAAGAGTAAAGATAGAAGTAAAATATCCGTCAGCATCTTTCACAGTGGGTTCAAACCCCTGGTTCATCAGACTCCAGTTGTTTGAGGTAACTCCATGCTGTTCAGGACCGGCACCGGATAAAATAGTAGCCCAGTTTGGTGCACTGACTGTTGGCATTACTCCACGGGTTTTTAATGAAATGGCTCCCTGGCTTATCAGGCTATTCATAACCGGAGTGTTCGAATACTGAAACCCTTCGGATGAAACGCCGTCGATACCAATTAATATTACCCGTTTGGCGGGGTCCTGCTCTGCTTTTACCTGCTGGAAAATTAATAACAGGCAGGCTATACCGGTAAGAATGCTGATAGGTCGCATAAATAAACAAATTTGAAGATAAAGATAGCAAATTTTATGCTGACTCAAAAAAATAGTTGAAAAACGGGAGCAGGATATTGCATTATTTCACCACAATTTCATCCAGAAATACCCACGAAAGTCCGCCCGCTGAAGGATGCCACGACGGCAGTTTCCTTGTTCCGGTAATATAATACCTGATATAACGTTTGTTTTTGAAGTCACCGGTAAACACATAGTTCCTGGTCACTTCTTCCTTCCGCTGGTCGCCGGTAACTTGTGCAGTTCCGGCATTATCCCAGGTAATCCCATCTTCCGAAACCATACAGGTAACGCGTGTTGGATGAAGAATCCAGCTTTTCGGATCCCACAATGAACCAATGCTGATGGATTTAAACTACCGGGCTTCTCCTAAATCCATGGTAATCTGCGGGTCTTCATTTTCCCAGCCCAACCAGTGTACTTTATAACTGTCAGCACCTTGCACTCCATTGGTGATCACTGTCATATTACCCCCGCTGTATTTTGGATCAGGCCCCGGCAATGCGGTTGCTTTTTTGCGGAAAGCAATATTATCATCCATAGTGGCAAATTCTACAGGGAGCCTGCTGACTTTCACACGTTGAACTACCTCCGGGCATTTGGCTACGGCCAGTTCAGCCTCATCGAATAGATTATTGTAAAAAGCAATGTTTTCGGTTGAGAGAAAGGATTTTTCGTGATGCACCGGCGAACCGTAAATATCAAGCCATTCTCCTGATTTGATCAACTCCGTTTCGAGCCTGTCGATATATTGCTGCATAAAAGGTGCAGCCTCAGCATAAAAGCCTTTAAGGAATACAGTTTTTACTGAATCAATATTCACATCCGGATTCTATAGCAGGCGAGCCAGCATATATGCTTTTAATTCGGCCATTTCGTTGCCTTTCATGGTATTGGATTGCTGAAAATGCTCGGATGCGCCGTTTCTGGTTAAAAACTGAATTATTGGGCTGCAATACATGTAAGTTTGGGAATGGCGTAACGCTGTTAGCGAAATCAACAGAGCCGAGGTGTTTTTCAAGCAGGTCAACCACACCGTAATAGGTACCTTTGTGATTCCCACCCAGGATGAACAGCTTTTTGCCTATGGTGATAATCAGGAACTCATCCGGATCCATTTCAGACGAAATACCTTTTGGTATCCTGTTGGTAAAACCGATTGAGATTTCATTCCTGGCCGCTTTCACTTTATCATCTGCTATAGTCAGCATACAACCCGATATACGCGAAATGTATTCCTGCAACAACTCAGCAGCCTGTTGTTCGCTGGCAGTCGCTTTCGCAGATACAATAATTACATATACCGATTTACCGCCTTCGGTGATTTTCAAGGGTTTGTCCTTTCCAAATGACGGAATTGCAAAAAATATCATACCTATCATCAAAGCTATGAATTGGCGTATTTGCATACAACAGTTTTTTTTGGAAATATATTAATTTATTGCTAATCAGTAAATTGAAAGATTAATGAGTATAATGATTCAGAATGTTCAATTTTCATCTTAGTGCCTCTTAGTGCTCTCCGTGCCTTAGCGGTTTCTTACTCGAAATCAACCGATTTACTCTCTTTTATTCCACAATCAGTTCATCTGCAAATATCCAACAAGGCTGACCTTTATACTCATGCCATTCGGGTAATACTTTCGGACTGGTAGCAGTAACTTTGATGTATCTCACTTCCGTTTCCGGGAAATTACTTTCAGCCGCCTTTATTTCTTTTTTTGAAAGTGAATTTGTTTCAAACTCCGCTGTTTCAAGGTTTTTCCAGGTTTTGCCATCTGTTGAAACTGAGTATTGAACTTCTGTTGGAAACAGAACCCAATCGGGAGGGCTTTTTACAAAATTCAGTTTCACTGAGCTTATTTTAGTGGGTTGCAGCAAATCAACAGTAAACTCCATATCTGTACCTTCGTAGCCCTGCCATCCTGATTTATAAGCGTCAGTACCGGTAAGACCGTCTGTCATGGCCTGATCGCCTGTGCCCGGGTATTTAAATGAATATGGTTTAATGATGGTGACTGGTTTTCCCGAGGCTTTATTCACATTTATTTCGCGCTGGTTAACGCTTCCGGCAATCCTGCCTTTATTGAAAAGTGCCGCTTTTACTATTGCTGATTCTCTTAGTTCGAAAGGTTCGGTATAAACTATAGAAGAAGTTAGTGGTTCACTGCCATCAATAGTATATCGTATTTCCATTCCTTTTGTTTCGCTGCTAAGTACAGCCAGGTTCCTGTTTTTATCACGTATCATCGAGAAGTCAGCAATAAATGAACCTTTGCTGTATTTAACACCCAAATTATCGAGCCTCGGGAACTGGTTATCCATACGGTTTAAAAAGTCGTCCCAGTTTCGCCGGTCTTGCTGCGACCAGGCTACTTCGGCCAAAGCAACTGCACGCGGGAATGCTTTATACTCAACGGCTTCGGGCGTTTTAACATATTCGGTCCAAACATTGCCCTGCACACCGATAATATGTTTTGCCTGGTCAGCAGTCAGCACAGGTGGCACCGGGTTGTAAGAATAAACTGTTTTCAACGTAATCTTCCCGCCGAAAGCTTCAGGTTCGGTTGCCGGATCTCCCTGGTAATAATCGAAATAACAATAATCAACAGGCGTCATGATAGCATCATGTCCCTGGAATGCTGCATCAATGCCGGCCTGCACTCCGCGCCAGGCCATTACAGTAGCTTCCGGAGCCAGGCCGCCTTCGAGTATTTCGTCCCAACCAATAAGCTTGCGGTTTTTCGATAACAGGAATTTTTCAATGCGTTTAATATAATAGCTTTGTAATTCGGCTTCGTCTTTTAATCCTACGGTTTTGATGCGTACCTGGCATTTAGGGCATTCTTTCCACCGGGCTTTCGGGGCTTCGTCACCGCCAATATGAATGTAGGCCGAAGGGAAAATATCCATAATCTCGGTTAAAACATCCTGCATAAACATGAAAACCGAATCATTGCCGGCACAGGTAATATCGTCAGCAACACCCCATTGGGTGCGAACTTCGAAAGGCCCGCCTGTGCACGAAAGCCATGGATACGCCGTTAAAGCTGCCACGCAATGGCCCGGCATCTCAATTTCAGGAATAACGGTGATGTACTTTGCAGCTGCATAGGCAACTATTTCGCGAGCCTGCTCCTGCGTGTAAAATCCTCCATACGGAATAGTATCCGATTCATCCGTTCTGCCTATCTGTGTTCCTTTGCGTATTGAGCCAATCTCAGTCAGAAGCGGGTATTTTTTAATCTCGATGCGCCATCCCTGGTCTTCGGTAAGGTGCCAGTGGAAGGTATTCATTTTATACATTGCCATGATGTCAATGTACTTTTTAATAAATTCCACAGGAAACATATGCCGGCCAACATCAAGATGCAGACCACGATAGCCGAAACGGGGCATATCTTTAATCATTACAACCGGCAGGGAAAATGTTTTTATTCCTGAAGACTTTTTTTCGATATCGGGGGGTAAAAGCTGGAACAAAGTCTGAAGGCCGTAGAAAAATCCGTTTGCTGATATGGCTTTGATCTGGACCTGTGTTTCCGAAATATTAATGGTATAACCTTCTCTGCCTAAAGCTACTTCGGCACCAAGAGTTGTAAATACAATGGTATTGTTTTTTGGAAAAGCAGCATTATATGATCCGGTTTCGAGATTTAACCCTGACGAGATCCTGATCTTTTCGGCCAGTAAACCAGCCATTTCCAGGGTGCCGTTGGTTTCGTCAACCAGGATACGTGTCCCGTTTTGAATAGTAAAAACACCTCTTCCTTCAGTGACCTGCATCGGATGCGGAACTATATTAACGGAACCGGCAATGATGCTTTTTACAAACATTAGCATTATAAAGCTGATTATAAATAGTTTACCTGCTGATTTCATACTTATTGATTTAGATTATACATGCAGTTTGGTAGGAAAGAAATTTTCGGATCGTGATTTGGATTAAGCATGCAGAACAGGAGTTTCAGAAGAATATTTTTCAGAAATAAGCGGATTAGTTCTGTTTTCTTAAGATGGCATCTTCTTATTTTTCGAGCGATTGCAATACAATTTCATGCATTTTATCCGCATTCAGTTCCATTTGTTCAATAAGCCGGAATTGAACCTTTGCCCGGTTGAGGTTATGCTCAGGATACAAAGTACGGAAGTAGGGATCGCCGTCCACAAAATCCGTAAGGAAGCGCAGGCCGATAATAAATGTCATAAACCGGACCGAAAAGGCCATATTTTCAATTTCGACAGTTGTAAGCGTATGTCGGGTACTTTTGATAAATCCTTGTGTGTAAGCTTCGTAAACCGGCAGGTTTATATCTACTTTGAAGAGATCTTTTTCATCCTCAATCGCAGTATTTGCCCCGGTACGTATGGCATCCCCGAAATCGAACAATATACTTCCCGGCATCACGGTATCCAGATCTACAATACACATGGCATGTTCGGTATCATCGAAAAGTATATTATTGAACTTGGTATCGTTGTGTGTTATTCGTTTTGGAAGTTTACCTGATTTGATAAGGGCAGGAATGGTAAGCATTTGTTCTGTACGTCGCTTCACAAATTCAATTTCAGCATCGATGTCCTTTATTCGATCAACAGAATTCATTTTCAGTGAATTGTAAAATGTTTCGAGACGTTTTTCCATATTATGAAAATCAGGAATGGTCTCAGTAAGCGTATCTGCCGGCAAATCAGCCAGCAGCGACATGAATATTCCGAATGCTTTCCCACCTTCATAGGCTATTCCCGTGTTTTCAACCACATCAAATACATGCATGTTGTCAATGAAAGTATAAAGGCGCCAGTAATTTCCTTCTTTATCGATGTAAAATTTTCTGCCATCGGTGCAGGGAATTATTTCAAGTACTTTGAATAACAGCTTATCATTCTCAGCCAGCTTTTCGGCCAGATGACCCGTAACAGCCGAAATATTATTCATCAAACCTTCCACATCTTTAAAAATATAGTTATTCACCCATTGCAGGAAATACCCCGGATGATCAGTTGATTTGGTTTTTATAAGGTATGAATCATTAATATGCCCGGTTAATACTTTTTCACAGCCAACATATTTGCCTTCGATGCTGAAATGTGATATGATATTTTTAATGTTTCTGTTCATTTTCCTATTTCCAAAGCTGGGTCGGATAAACGCCCGATTTGATTAGTTGAGATAGTTTTTCGATTACAACTGGTTTGTCTTCTTTATAGGTTACTCCGAACCATCTGGCATTACTCTTAAGTACTTTTACCCTGGCTTGCGAATTGTTAATCAGGGTGTCGATTGCTGTAGGAATGTAAAACTCAGCTGTTAGCGAATCCTTGTTTGCTTTTAAAAAATCACTGAACATGGATTCTGTTTGCCTGAAATATTCAGGTGTAAATCCCCAGAAATTCATCGACACCAGTGTTTCCGGTTTCAGAAATACAAACGCTCCATCTGCATCCATATACGCTATGCCGCCGCGAGTGAATTGAATATTGGTGCGTTCGGTAACCGATAACAGAAATTCATTTTCATCAGCCATACATACTCCGCGCGAAACGGATCCATTTTCCGACATGGTATTGCCAACCTGATACCCAACTAATGAATACTGTGTTTGCTGATCGGCAGTAAGTGAAACAAGGTAATCGGCCATGGTTTTAAAAGCACCTTCTCCGTAAAAATCATCACCGTTAATAACTGCAAATGGCTCATTTATAACATCTTTTGCCATAAGGATTGCATGCGCTGTTCCCCAGGGTTTGGTCCTTTCGGGCGAAAAAGGTAAGCCCGCCGGAACTTTATCAATTTCCTGGAAAACATATTCCACAGGAATATGCGGCTGAAGTTTTGCTATGAAAATATCCTTAAAATCCTGCTCAAAACTTTTACGGATAATAAAGACGACTTTCCCGAAACCAGCCCTTTTGGCATCGTAAATGGAATAGTCGATTATGGTTTCGCCCGACGGGCCAACAGGATCAATTTGTTTCAGGCTTCCGTAACGGCTGCCCATTCCTGCTGCGAGTACTAATAAGGTTGGTTTCATTGGTTATTATTTATTTTTTTAGGGGTCAGTTGGAATTATTAACGTTTTAATTTATTTCAAAAGTGTTAAGAGATCGCTTCGTTAGTTACTCATATCTTGCTTATTTTTAAAGATGTTTCCCTATTTCAGCGGGTCAGTGAGCTGAAGGTTCGCCAGATTGATCATAATATCCCTTCAGTTGGTGATTTATTCCATCATGGCTGTTTCATAGTTAGTTTCGTATTTTATGTCCTTTTACTGCAAAGTAGAAAATGAATAGGTATATTGGAACCATCAGCCAGTAAGCCTGCTGATTGCCGAATGATTCAACCAATCGTCCGTATCCAAGTGGAATCAGAGCTCCCCCGGCAATACCCATAATAAGCAGTGCGGAGCCTGCTTTGGTAAATTTTCCAAGGTCGGCAATAGCAAGAGGGAAAATAGCAGGCCACATAATAGCATTTGCTAATCCAAGTAAAGCAATAAATGCAACACTGGTTAATCCTGAAGTAAAAATAGCCGCAAGAGCAAACAAAACGCCCAATACCGCAGATGTTGCCAATGCTTTACTTTGGCTTATAAATCGGGGGATCGTTGCGATTCCGATAATATAACCTGCCACCATAGCAAGGAGTGTAAAAGTGGTAAAAGTTCTCGCGGTTGCGAGTGGTATATCCTGCGAAAGGCCATATAGGATAATAGTATCACCAGCCATAACTTCAACACCTACATAAAGGAAGAGGGTGATAAAACCGAGCCATAAATGCGGGAATTGATACCAGGCCGTTTTCCGCGTTCCTGTTGCAGTGCCGGTATCTTCTTCCCTATCTGTATCAACATCAGGAAGATGGATGAATTTCAGAGCTATTGAGAGCAGGGTAAGTACTACTGCAATAATGATATAAGGGACAATTACTTTGTTGGCAAGCGAATCGAGCATAGGAACACGATCAAGGCCGGTAACAGATTCAAGTTGTGTGACAATATTGGTTGTATCCTGGTTAAGTACAACTGCCCCCAGAATAAGCGGGCTTATTGCCCCTGCAACCTTATTGCAGATTCCCATAATTGCAATTCGCTTGGCTGCGCTTTCGCGTGGACCAAGCACAATCACATATGGATTGGATGCCGTTTGCAGCAAGGCAAGCCCGGTTCCCTGAATGAAAAGTCCTGTCAGAAACAAGCCGAAAGTACGGGTTAAAGCCGCCGGAATAAACACCAGCGATCCCAGTGCAATCACAAATAGCCCCAGTGCCATTCCGTTCTTAAATCCTACCTTGTGCAATACCCATGAAGAAGGCGGAGCCATAAAAAAATAAGCAATGTAAAATGCAAGCGTTACAAAATAAGCCTGAACATTATTTAATTCGCACGAAATTTTTAGAAACGGAATTAAAGTGCCGTTGAGCCAGGTTATAAAACCGAAGATAAAAAACAGTACTCCGATAATTGTAATGGATAGCATGTAATTCTTGCGGTCTTCAGCCGAGGGTAATGTATTCATAGTCATAGGTTTATTGGTTAGTAGTTCAGTTATTTTTTTAGTAATTCTGCAAAAGAGTATTCTTGCTTAGGAAAAGAGCTTACGTTCCAATCTTCTCATCTTCCTGTATTCACATATTCAAATGAACAAATTGACACATTATCACATTATCACATTATCACATTATCACATTATCACATTATCACATTATCGCATTATAACATTATCACATTAACACATTAACACATTATCACATTATCACATTAACACATTATCACATTATCACATTAACACATTATCACATTCTCCAAATCACTCCACCTCATACCTCACAAACACTTCAATCGCCTCATATTCAGCCATTCCAAGTTTGTCGTACAGCCGTGCAGTGTTTTTATTCCGTTCTTCGGCACGTTGCCAGAATTCCCGTTTGTCGGCTCCCATAAACATGGCGCCGTCTTTTTGCGACTGATGCCTGAAAATTGCATTTCTCTTTATCACAACTTCTTCAGGGCTGAGCGGAACTGCCATATCAACCATTTCAATATCCCATTCCTGCCACGCGCCGCGATACAACCACACGCGGCAATCCTTCATCCAGGCTTCAAGCTTTATTCGTTCAAGGGCTTCGATAATGATGTCAATACACACACGGTGAGTCCCGTGCGGATCGCTCAGATCACCGGCAGCATAAATCTGGTGTGGTTTCAGGTCTCGCAGGAAATCCATCGTTTTTTGGACATCGGCATCCGTTGGAGGAGCTTTTTTAACGGTTCCTGTTTCGTAAAATGGAAGGTCAAGAAAATGCACATTTTTTTCCGGAAGCCCAATATAACGGCACGAGGCTTTTGCTTCACCACGTCGGATCGAAGCTTTTACAGCCAGTAATTCAGAAGGCTCAATACTGTCTTTTTTTTTGTTTTTATAAAAATCCGAGGTTTCTCTGAAAAGGAATTCAGCTTTGGGTTCACTGATGCCGTAAATTTTCTCATAATTGCGCACAAAATCGAGGTAACGGATCGCATCATCATCGCTCACAGCAATACTACCCGAAGTCTGGTAAGCAACATGTACATCGTGCCCGTGTTCAACAAGCCGCGCAAAAGTTCCGCCCATCGAAATCACATCATCATCGGGATGCGGGCTGAAAAGTGCAACCTTTTTCGGGAATGGAAGTGCACGTTCGGGGCGTGTCGAATCGTCAACATTGGGCTTTCCACCCGGCCATCCTGTAATGGTATGTTGCAGATCGTTGAAGACTTTGATGTTAATTTTACTGAAAATGTGGCTCGTTATCAGATCCGGAAGACCATAATCATTATAATCACGTTCCGACAATTTTAGCAGGGGCTTGCTTGTTTGTGTGCAGAGCCAGAGTACAGCCTTGCGTATCATCCTGTCGTTCCAGTCGCATTGGCCTACACGCCATGGAGTTTTGAATCGCGTAAGATCAGCTGCAGCAGGCGGGTCAATAATAAACGTTGTGTTGGTGTGGTTTTGAAGGTAGCTCGACGGAATTACATCCGTAACAGGGTCTTCCACGGCTTTGGCCAGTATTTCAGCTTTCCCTTCGCCCCAGCCCATCAGAAAAATCTCTTTTGAAGCCATAATTGTTCCCACTCCCATGGTGATGGCAAAATGCGGAACATGTTCTTCGCCGTTGAACGAATCGGCGGCATCGTTGCGTGTCAGCCGGTCGAGGGTTACCAGGCGGGTTTTCGAATTGTAGGCCGAACCTGGTTCATTAAAACCGATGTGTCCGGTGCGCCCAATCCCAAGCAGTTGGATATCAATGCCTCCGGCTTCGTGAATCTTTTTTTCGTAGTCGCGGCAAAAAGCTGCAACGTCATCCTGCTCTATGCTTCCCGAAGGAATATGAATATTTTCAGTTTTAATGTCAAGGTGCTTGAACAACCTGTCCCACATAAAATGGTTGTAGCTCTGCTGATGACCGTGCTCAAGCGGATAGTATTCGTCAAGGTTAAAAGTGATCACATTCGAAAAGCTAAGTCCTTTTTCCTTGTGCCACCTGATCAGTTCATTATAAACCATAAGCGGGGTAGTGCCTGTGGCAAGCCCGAGAACAACATTTTTCCCGGATTTCTGACGTTCCTTTACAATTTCAACAATTCTTGCTGCAACTTCAACTGAACCTTTAGCTGCCGACGGAAATACTTTAACAGGAATTTTCTCGAAACGGGAAACTAACGCATCATCATTCCACATCAAACTGTCCGATTCGGACGGATATCCTTTAATATCAGCTAGTTTCATGATTTATTAAGATTACTTTTTTACAACAATTTTGTTCTGCCACAAAGTGGAAGGGCTTTCTTTTTTGACCAGGTATGGCCTTATTCGGTACGACCAGGTATAATCTGTTGCCGGTATAAGGTATTTCTGCATGGGCCATGCTCCCCAACTGTCGTCGCCACCCACACCGCATTGCATGTAGTCGAGGTTCAGGTCGGTAAACGGTTGTTTGGTTACTAAATTTCCGTGTTTCCCTTTATGTTCGAATCCTTTCAGATCGTCATAAGCATAAGGCAAAGCACTGAATCCCAAATTGGATGATCCTTCGAAATATACCCCGACAGATTTGCCGTCATTAACTGAAACCCACCTAACATCAGTGCGATAGCCGTTCTCCTGCGGCCGGACATAAGATGTGTACATTTCGTCAGTAGTCGAATGGTATTTGCCAACAAAAGCGGCAGTTTTCCGATCTACATAATTCTCGAAGGGTCCGCGACCCAACCAATCTACCTGGTTAAGCGATCCATTTAGGCGCATATTTACTCCCAATCGTGGAATCCAGGGCAGGTTTTGTCCGGCTTTCAGGCTGTTTTCAACTAAGATATCGCCCTTACCGCTTACTATGTATGTTGATACAAGTTCGCTGTTTGCATCAGGAAATAAAAAACTGACAATTACTTTCACCGCTTTATCATCTGATTGATCGAGAATTACCGATTTTACTTGCCTGTTTTCGCTGGCATCGTACCAGGGCTTGCACTTTTCGGACATTCTGCAGCCCACGTCATTATCAAGTGGTGCACGCCTGAAATTGGGCAATGGCCCCTGTTCAATCAATTGCTGACCACCGAATGTGAAAGAAGAAATAGTTCCACTAACTATATTGAATTCTATGGCGAAGGTTTTGCCCTTGACTGTAATATCCTTTTCAGTTTCGGAAACTGTAACGGAAGGCAGGGATGAAGTCGCTGTTTCGGCCTGAAGTGTAGAATGCATTCCATACTGTTCGGAAGCCAGAATATGATTTTTTCCGAGTAATGGCCTGTCGTCAGTTGTTATCAGATACAAATTAAGATAGTAGTTCATGCCAGGTTTAACTGAAGGCCTTTTCCAGGAAACAACGTAATCGCGCGAAGTTCCTGCATTTATATTCCCAGTTGTAAACACACCTTGTGCAATGATTTTTCCGTTTTCCGATATCTCCCAGCGAAGCAGCGTGTTACTCAAATCCCGGAAAGCATACTTGTTGCTTAACCTGAAACTGGGTTTGTCGGGATCAACAGAAGTGAATTTTACATATTGATATACCTTTTTAACTTCCGAAAGCCCGGGATGAGGCTTACGATCAGGAAAAACCAAGCCGTTGGTGCAAAAGTTTCCATCGCTGGGAACATCTTTCGGGCCGAAATCACCGCCAAATGCCCAGTATATTCTTCCTGTGGAATCAAATTTCTGCAATCCCTGGTCGACCCAGTCCCAGATAAAACCTCCCTGGAGCTGTTCGTTGTTGTCAATTGCATCCCAGTAATCAACTAAATTACCGGCGCTGTTTCCCATAGCATGAGCATATTCACACTGGATAAGGGGCTTTTCCTGTTTTTTCGATGCATAATCCAATAAGCTCTGAACATCTTCGTACATCGGGCAGAAAATATCTGTATTCCATTCGTGGCCTGCACGTTCGTATTGTACCGGACGACTCAAATCCCTGGTTTTAATCCATTTGTAAGTAGCCTGGAAATTACAGCCATTACCGGCTTCGTTACCCAATGACCATATAATTACTGAAGGATGATTTTTATCACGTTCAACCATCCGGCGTGTACGATCGATATGTGCATTCTCCCATATAGGGTTGTTGCCAAGAGTCCGGTTGAGATCGTAGCCCATGCCATGCGATTCGATATTTGCTTCATCAATTACATACAAACCATATTCGTCGCAGAGTTCATACCAGTAAGGATCGTTCGGGTAATGGCAGGTGCGTACGGCATTTATATTGTTCTTCTTCATAAGTTGAACATCCAGGAGCATCATTTCGCGTGGAATTACATGGCCTTTTATTGGATCGAATTCATGCCTGTTCACACCTTTAAGTTTCACTGCAACGCCATTTATAAGTAGTAACCCATTTTTGATTTCGCTGGTACGGAAACCGATACGGTTGCTCAGGCTTTCAATACAGTTCCCGTTCTGATCAAGCAATGTTAACGTAAGAATATATAAATCAGGCGTTTCGGCAGTCCATTTTTTTGCCTGGGGAATTCGTTTTTCGTAACGAAGGCTGTCAAGTCCTGCAACTGAACCCAGCGGAATTATATCAGACGAAACAGGTTTGGCAATATTATTTTTTTCGTAAAGATTTATCTGAAGTTTATAGTTTTTTGCCTCTTCATCTGAAAGCGTATTGAATAGAATGTCAATTTCCAGGTTTCCGCTGGTGTAATTATCTTTCAGATTGCCCCGGGCGAAAAAATCGCGCACATTGGTTTGTGGCCGCGCGTAAATAAAAACATCGCGGTTGATTCCGCTCATTCGCCACATATCCTGGCATTCGAGGTACGATCCGTCGCTCCACCGGAAAACCTGCAAGGCCAGCGTATTATTGCCTTGTTTCAGGTAAGGGGTAAGATCAAATTCTGCCGGTGTTTTCGAATCCTTACTGAACCCTATGTATTTGCCATTGAGCCAGATGTACAAAAATGATTTTACGGCACCGAAATGGATAAATACATTTTTCCCTTTAAAACTTTCAGGAACACTAAACTCAGTAAGGTAAGTTCCCACAGGATTATATTCGTGAGGAACATGGGGCGGCAAAGGATTTTTCGAATAAAACTCGTAAGGAATATTAGTATAAACAGGGTAGGAGTAACCCTGCACTTCCCAGGTTGAAGGAACCTCAATCAGTGACCATGATGAAGCATCGAATCCAGGCTGGTAAAAACCCGGTGGAACCTGTGTGTAATTATCCGAAAGTTTGAACTTCCATTTACCATTCAGAGATAAATATAATGCTGATTCGCCGGCATTGTTCTTCACAGCTTTAGCCTCAGAATCGTATGGCACAAAGGTTACATGAGATTTGGCCGTATTGAATGAAGTTTGTTGAGGATTTTCCCAGTCGGGAACAGAAATTTGCTGAGCTACCATAAACAGTGGAAAGCACACAACCGAAATAATTGACAAAAAAAGTACAATCCCGCGAAATTTCATTCTGATTGGTCTTAATTGTTAAACTTTTTTACTCACCGGTTCTGATCGGAAATACTATTTCTGTTAAATACAAATGCTTTGGTATATATATAAGGTATACCAAAGCAATTTGAGTAGTTGCAGTTAATTCCTGACCTATTCCTTTTGGAAAACCTTGTTCATAACAAGAGCTACGGTGCCCATCAGACCTGCGTTCTGGCCCAGGTTCGAAGTCATGATCTGCGCATCGCGACGGATTTTTGCAATGGTGAATTTGTTCAGGTTTTGCTGGATAGGATCAACGATGTAATTATCTGCTTTGGTCAATTCGCCACCTATAATGATTAGTTCAGGGTTGAATAGATGGATAAGAACCGCGATACCTCTTCCAAGGTGTTCGCCTATATTGGCCAGCAGCCCGATGGCAAACTGGTCGCCATGTTGGGCGGCTTTCAAAACGGTTTCGATAGAAATTTTAGTCAGATCACCCGAAACCATTGTGCGGATAACTGTTGTAGCTCCATCGCTTATCTCTTTGCGGGCTCGTTTAATCATGGTTGTGCCGGAAGCGAGAGTTTCAAGACAGCCGATTTTCCCGCAATAACAGAGTTGTCCGTCGGGATCAACCTGTATATGGCCGAACTCTCCCGAAAAACCTGAGTTCCCTTTATAAAGCTTACCATTGAGAATCATCCCAAGTCCAATGCCCGAGCCGATATTAAGACAAAGCACGTTTTGCTTGCCCTGTGCCATACCAAAAGCCTGCTCACCTAAAGCCATTACCTTAGTGTCGTTTTCGACGAAAACAGGGTAATCGAAAATGTTTTCAAACTGAATGGTTGCAGGTTTTTCATCCTGCAGGTAGCTGTAACTGATGCCGGTATGCAAATCAATAAGACCCGGAAGGGCAATCCCGATGCCCATCAGCTTCTTTTCGTCGATGCCCGATTCTTTGATAAAATCATTCACCGCTGTTTTGAGGCTTTTCAGAAAATCTTTCGATACTTCGAGCCCTTCATCAATTACTTTTATATCAACAACTGGCTGATTACTGAAATTAAACATGCCAAGGCGAATATGGTACCTGCTAATATCAACACCCAGCACATAACGGGCAGGTGGATTTAATCCATATAAATTTGGACGGCGACCACCACTTGAAGAGCCAATACCTTCTTCGGCCAGGAATTCACTCTCAATCAGTTCATCAACTGCCCTGGTAATGGTGGGCGTACTCATATGTATTATCTTACTCAACTCGGGTATTGATTTACATCCATTTTGATATAATTCTTTTAATATCAGCAATTTAAGGGCATTTTTCTTTGAGCTGTTTGTCCGGGGATCCCCTGGGGAATTGCCAAAAAGCATGCTTTTTTTCATAATATTAACACTTTGTAGTTATTCAGTATGTTGAAAACAGTTGACGAAATCAAACTTATAGTAAGAGGGTGTAAATTTACAACAATCATTAATAATATTATCCTACATAGAAAAAAAAATTACTAAGATTGGATAGAATTTCATTTTATTAAGTCTATGGTTTGGTTTACATGTCTTAAAGTTCAGTAAATCAATAATATATAATATGTAAAAAAGTAAGTATCTTCTGTACGCTCATTTAAAACATGCTATATTTATTTGAGTTTTCTTTGATTTCCAGAACTCTGTATTCTTAAAGTTGGATTTTAACGGTCAAACTCTACGTTTTCATACCTATGGGTAATTGTAATTATCAGGTTCAGAACTCCGGATTCTGAAAATCAGATAAATCCGAAATAGAAAATTCTGCTTCGATTCTTTGAATAATTGGTTGTGATATCAGCTATGTTTTCATTTTATATGCTTAATTGTGTAATTCTTACTAAAAAATATTTGTATGAATATAATATTAGTCAATTATATGCTTAACTTAATTCCGCAATTCAGCAACGCATTTACACGGTTGTAAGACAAATAATGCCAGTTTGTTAATTGCTTAAGATCTCAAAATGAGTTATAGCAAAAAATAACATAATTGCTCTGCAGAAATGGATTAACTACAGTTGCCTGGAACCTTTGGAAAGTTGGGCCGAAGAACCTAAACCTAAACCTAAACCTAAACCTAAACCTAAACCTGAACCTGAACCTGAACCTAAACCTGAACCTAAACCTGAACCTGAACCTGAACCTGAACCTGAACCTGAACCTAAACCTAAACCTAAACCTAAACCTAAACCTGAACCTAAACCTGAACCTGAACCTGAACCTCAACCTCAACCTCAACCTCAACCTCAACCTGAACCTTAACCTAAACCTCAACCTAAACCTAAACCTAAACCTGAACCTGAACCTGAACCTAAACCTGAAC
>JBBQUX010000064.1:0-18046 GCA_038212135.1 Bacteroidales bacterium
TATGAAAATAAAGCCAATTTCCGGAAAAAACTATTTCTTTTCTTTCCGTGGCGCAAAAATATACTCAAACAACATAATAAACAGGAAAGTAAATAATGTGCTCAGGATGACCCGTAACAGCGTCTGCCAGAATTCGTTGAAGCTGAATACATCCAGAATATTCAGGAATAAGTGGTGGGAAAAAGTCATCAGCAGATTTCGAGCAGGCCAATCAACGTTTGTATTCCATGAAGATCCCTCGCCTACAGGAGCAAATATTACTATTCCAGCATTATAGGCAGCCATTATTGCAGCATCAATTTGAGGGCTTTCATAAGTGTCAAATCCAAATCCCAGATTAATAATTCTTGCATTATTTTCAATAGCCGCAAATATACTTGATGTAACGGCAATTGTATTAACAATCTCATTATTGCTCATCGCACGATAGGTAATCAGGTTTATTGGTTCCTGGTTTATCCCATTAGTATTATAACCTCCCGCAACACCACAGAGTCCATAACTATTTGCTGTACGGCCTGCTATTCGGATGCGATAGCTGTACCAATTTCAATATCATAATTCGTAGGGATTTCAGGTGTTACATCCGCATCGTTGTCATAAAAATCCCATGCAATCGGGTTAGGTTTTATAAAATCAGGATCGGACCATACCAAGCCGTTGTCAACCATAGCTACTTTTACGGTGGGATCTCCCAGAGAATAATCCCAGGCCAAAATTGGCGAAATATAAGGAGCAATAACAACTTGCTTTAGTTCCCACCAGTCACGGTTATGTTTATCCTCTGGGTAGAATAATCCATATATAGGGTTGCTATTTTGTCCACCCATACCTGAACTACCTGAATTTCTATTGCCAAATTCAGAAATACTAGATGGAATCAAATACCCGAAGTTTAATAAACTTATTTCATTAAAACCCAACAATGTGTTAATCGTTGATATAAACGAATTACTTCCCGATATCTTATAATGAAAATTTCGACTATGGTAGTTTTGAACTTTCTGAAGCCCGTTCGTGTTGTTAACTCTATCGCTTCCGGTTTCAACCTGATTTTGCTTGAACTCAACTATAATATTATGCTGATCAATTTTCAATGTGTCAGCCGAAGAAATATCATAGAGATTATCTGCATTTTGCAATAGAGTTCTTCCGTTCAATTGGAATACAGATTGGGCTTTTAATTCATGTTGCGGGTAAAACATGGCAGTTGCAAACACTATACTTATTAAAATGGCATAAGTGATTATATTTGTTTTCATGGTTTTGTTTGTATTGTGTTTTCCTGATCTTAAATAGGTTCTTACAGGGCGAACCGTTTTCCACTCTCGCCAGTCAATCAGCCTATGCTACTGCATCTGCGACCCATACGTGGCTAATTCTCATACCAGTTGAGCGATTAACCAATTAATAGCTTAATTTTGTCCCGCCTCTCTGTGTTTTTGGTTCGTACCTGGTTAAATTCGCGTTTGCTAAGTCAGCCTCACAGGGAGGCTTTCTTGTATATAGTGTGAAACAGATGGGGTTGGCAGCCCCGCATTTCGAAAATTTTATTTTATTTATTCAAAAGCAACCTTAATGGGTTGTCTTATTATTCTTATTGGGAGTTTCACTTTAAGTGGCACTCGTATTAATTTAGTAGATGCTAAGAAGAACAATTACGGGTAGTTGAGTTGCCATTTTCAAGGCCTTTTTTATTTGCTAATCCTTTTCTGTAATCAATAGCAAACCAACAATAGTAAAAAAATCGACCATAATAAATTGATTACATTTCAAAGATATAACAATAATTTATTAAAATGCAAGCGTATTATTGAAAATTACAAAATAAGTTATTAACAATTATAGATTTTAAATAACTTATATTTAGCCTGTTATATACAATACAAATTTGCAACACAGAAAATAGTGTGTTGTATGCAATTAATTAACTAAGAATATCATAATTGACGGAGCTTTCGCATAAATAGCCAATTACTCCCTCTTTCCTGATATCCTTTTTTACTTAATCCCAAAAATGCAAAAAGGTATTACGGATTAGAAAAAAATATTTTAATATTTCTCAAAATAATTAAGCTAAAAGCTAAAAACGCCTGCATAATATAGAATAGTTTAGTATATCTTAAGTTGAAAAAGGACTAATAGTATAATCACAACAAAAATTTACTCCTGAATGCACTGCACGGAAAAACTTTCAACCTTTTTAGCGACATGCTAAATTTAGATTTCAACAACCGATACCATTGTTTTATCCTGATAATAACTATACTTTCAGCTCTTTTTTGGCTCCCCCCGGGTCAGGGTCAAACAAATAAGTGCAGAAGCAGAAAGCTTGATATATATTTAGGCAACTGCTAAGATTCATGGCTGGTTTATGTTGTATGTTGTGGATGAAAATTCAGGAAAACCTTGTGCTTCCAGACTGAGACCTAATTTCAGTCGAATTCCAGCATAAATAGTTGAACTTTATTTTTTCTCTTTCCGTGGTGCGAAAATATACTCGAACAACATAATAAACAGGAATGTAAACAAAGTACTCAGGATGACCCGTAAGAGCGTCTGCCAGAATTCGTTGAAACTGAATACATCCAGAATATTCAGGAATAAGTGGTGGGCAAAAGTCATCAGCAGGGCATAGGCGATAAACCATTTCAGCCCCATTTGTTGAAGTTTTGGCTGGGTAGTAATATCGTAATCTGGTTTTTCGCCAACAAATTTGATAATCAAAGGACGCATAAATCCGGCAAAAACGCTGCTGGCAGCATGTAATCCCAGTGTTCCACTGAACAGGTCAACTGTTACTCCTGTAACAAATGACAACAGAAGTAGCAGCCATCCCGGCGTTTCGAAAGGAAGCAGCAGAATGAACAGGATATAAACATACGGATTGAGGAAGCCATAGAAATTGATCCTGTTCATGATCAGCACCTGAATCAGTACCAGGGCTATAAACCTGAAAATATTTGTAATAACCAGCCTATTCATCTTTCAGCCCTTCCGTACTTTTTTCGAGCGATTCCTGCTCATCTTTCATCAGGTTCTTTACAACATACACGTATTGCAGTGCATTAAAATCCACACCAAACCTGAAAGGGATTATGTAGAAATGGTCACCCTGCTCAACCCTGAAGTCGGTAATGGTTCCTATCATTAATCCTGCGGGGAAAATATAGGAAAAGCCGCTGCTGACTATAGTATCGCCTTTGGCAATTTTAACGTGAGCCGGTATGTCGGTGAGTGTTCCATACAGGTGATTGACACCGTTCCAGATGATGGTTCCCATCTGGTTGTTTTTGGTAATACGTCCGCTGATGCGTGTATGCTTGTTAAGCATGCTCATTACCCAGCTGAAATTCTCCGAAACGGTTACCACTGTACCTACAATCCCATCCGAAGTGATCACGGCCATATCTTTCTTAATCCCGCTTCGGGTGCCTTTATCGAGCATGATATAATTATTCCGTTTCCCAACGGTATTGAGAACTACTTTCGATACGATATATTGATACTGTTGTTTGTAAACTGTATCCTTAACCCAGAAACTGCTGGTATCATTTTTCAGGAAGGAAACGCCTTTCATCTGCCTGAGCATAGCATTTTCACGGGCCAGCTGATCGTTGGTTGTACGAAGTTTAAGGTAATCGGTAGCATTGCTGATACTTGTGTAGAAACGGCCTGTAACGCGACTACCGGATTTCAATATAGCCGAACTCTGGTAATAGGTTGAATTTACCAGCATGGTGATCGAAAAAATTTCGAGCAATACAAACAACAGCAGGAAGTGATACCGGATAATAAAAACCAGGATATTACGCATAGTCTGCTACGGTATCGGGTGGGTTAAATGCTAATACAGTTATTCCTTAAAAAGGCTGGCACCGAATGCCGGGAACTAAGGAACACGGAATCTGGCATGCGGAACTTTTAATTATTTAATCAGGAAGGTAAACTTATCAAAATTCTTAAGCGCAATACCTGTTCCACGTGCAACGGCATGCAGCGGATCGTCAGCAACATGCACGGGTAGTTTTGTTTTCATGTGAATACGCTTGTCGAGTCCGCGAAGTAATGAACCTCCACCTGCCAGGTAAATACCGGTTTTAAAAATATCGGCAGCCAGTTCGGGCGGCGTCATTTCGAGAGCATTAAGCACGGCGGCTTCAATTTTCGAAATGGATTTATCCAGCGCATGCGCAATTTCGGCATAATTCACATAAATCTCTTTCGGGATGCCGGTAAGCATATCCCGGCCGTGTACTGCATAGTCAGGCGGTGGATTGTCAATTTCGGTAAGGGCTGAGCCAACTTCAATTTTGATTAGCTCAGAAGTACGTTCGCCAATATTGATATTGTGCTGCTTACGCATATATTCCTCAATATCGGCATTGAAATCATCGCCGGCAATTCGTATTGATTTATTATTCACAATACCACCAAGAGCAATAACAGCTATTTCACTTGTTCCACCACCGATGTCGATAACCATGTTGCCGGTAGGTTCCAGAACATCAATACCAATTCCGATAGCTGCTGCCATAGGTTCGTGGATCAGGCGTACTTCCTTGGCACCGGCCTGTTCGGCCGAGTCCTTTACAGCACGCTCTTCCACTTCGGTGATACCTGAAGGAATGCAGATAACCATCCGTAAGGCTGGCGGGAAAAGGCTCCGGCTTGGGCCTATCATTTTTATAAACTCCCGTATCATGTATTCCGCCGACTGAAAATCAGCAATTACACCATCGCGGAGCGGACGGATTGTTTTGATATTTTCGTGGGTTTTTCCATGCATCATCTGTGCACGTTTACCTACGGCAAGTACTTTACCGGTACTACGTTCAATAGCTATAATCGAGGGTTCATCAACTACTACTTTGTCGTTATATATGATAATGGTATTGGCAGTGCCAAGATCCATCGCTATTTCTTTGGTAAGAAATGAAAAAAGTCCCATCTGTTCGTATTGTTCCTGTTAAATCGTGTATTTACTCAATTTTTAATCCACATCTTTTAAAGTGCTTCTGTATTCCCCTTGTCGCCGATTCTCCGTTTCGCCCCTCTCCCTTCGCTCTTGGTGAGTACAAAAGATTCAACTTGTTTAGTGTTTAAAGTGCCTTATCCCTGTAAAAACCATTGCCATCCCGTTTTGATTGCAGTAGTTCACCGAATCTTCGTCACGTACCGAACCTCCCGGTTCTATCACAGCATTGATTCCTGCTTTGTGGGCCAACTCAACTGAGTCGGCAAACGGGAAGAAGGCATCCGAGGCCATAACAGCACCATTCAGGTCAAGCCCAAACTCAGCTGCTTTCGAAATGGCATGCTTCAAAGCGTCAACCCTGGAAGTCATACCACACCCAGCCCCTAACAACTGTCCGTTCTTTGCCAGTACAATTGCGTTGCTTTTCAAATGCTTCACAACGATATTGGCAAACAGCAAATCACTAACCTGCTGCTCATCAGGATACTTTTCGGTTACAACGCGAAGATCAGCGGCAGTTTCGGTATGTGTATCCTTAAGCTGCTCAATAACCCCGTTAAGTACCGACTTAAATTGTTTTGCCTGAAAATCAACCGGTTTAATCTGCAAAATTATTCTATTTTTCTTTGACTTTAAGAGTTCCAGTGCATTTTTTTCGTAGTCGGGTGCAATTATTATTTCGAAGAAGAGCTTATTTACTTCCTCTGCTGTTTCCAGGTCAATGACACGGTTGGCTGCAACCACTCCTCCGAAAGCCGAAACAGGGTCGCCGGCTAGGGCATCGCACCAGGCTTGCTTTAATGCCGGGCGGCTTGCAACACCGCAGGCATTGGTATGTTTGATGATGGCAAAAGCAGGTTCCGAAAATTCTTTGATCAGTGCAAGAGCCGCTTCCAGATCAACCAGGTTGTTATATGAAATGGCTTTACCATGAAGCTGTTCGAAAACTTCGCTCGTATCGCCGTAAAAAATGCCTTCCTGGTGCGGGTTTTCGCCATAGCGCAACACCTCGGCCTTGTTAAAACTCTGCCTGAACGCTTTAATATCTGCTTTTTGGTTGAAGTAATTGAAGATTGCCGTATCGTAATGCGATGAAACATTAAAAGCCTGGGCTGCAAAATAAAAGCGGTCTTCCAGGTCGCTGCTTCCTTTTTTTGCATCGAGGAGATTTATAAGGTCGCTGTATTGGGCAGCCGAAGGAACAATGATTACGTCATTATAATTTTTAGCTGCAGCCCTTATCAATGAAATGCCACCGATATCAATTTTTTCAATTATTTCATCTTCAGCAGCTCCTGAAGCAACGGTTGCTTCGAAAGGATACAAATCCACAATAACAAGGTCAATGGCAGGAATTTCAAATTCTGCGGCCTGTTTTAAATCTTCTTCTTCCTCACGCCTGTACAAAATGCCTCCAAGTACTTTTGGATGCAGGGTTTTAACTCTTCCACCGAAAATTGATGGATAGGATGTAAGACTTTCGACTGTAATAGCCTCAACACCCAGCCCCCGGATAAAGTCGTACGTGCCCCCTGTTGAATAAATCGTGATCCCTAAAACATGAAGTTTATGTACAATTTCATCAACATGGTCTTTATGGTACACCGAAATAAGTGCTGAGCGAATGGGTTTTGCAGTATTCATGGGCTTTTCAAATTTTCAGAAAGAATTTGCAATTTTATTAAATTTTGAGGCATGTTTTTACTGAGAACGCTAAAAACCTTTATTAATTATCGAATGTACGTCTTTAGGGTGGATAACATCGAAATTGTGTGTAATTTTACCTCAGGGTTTTCATAAGAAGGGTTTGAAGGGTTTCGGGTTTCGGGTTTGAAAGGTTTGAAGAGTTAACTCCCTTTAAAACTCTAATAAAAAATAAACCAGAAACAACAGAAACCCGAAACTTTTCGAACCCGAAACAATAGTAACCGAAATTTTGAAGTTTGGAATAAGAGGAATTAAATAATACAATTATTCAGGCCCATGCTTTACTTAAGATTAATCAGGGAATCGTTTGCCTTTGCCATGCGGGCGATAGTTGCCAATAAAATAAGGACTTTTTTGTCGCTTTTAGGTATAACCATCGGCATATTTTCAGTGATTTCGGTACTAACGGTTTTCGATAGTATAGAGAATAAACTGCGCAGCAATATTGAGGAATTAGGCAGCAATGTACTGTTTATACAAAAATGGCCGTGGGCCATGGGTGGGGATTATGCATGGTGGGAATATATGAAACGCCCGGAATCAAGGTTGCAGGAAATGGAGGAAATTCAGAAACGCAGCAGCCTTACGGAGGCAACAGCATACTATGTGGCAACAGAGCGTAATATAAAGATGAACGGAATAACGTTCGAAAATGCTGCCATTATCGGAGCTTCGCATGAATACGATAAAGTAGAAGCGATAAACCTCAGCAGGGGCAGGTTTTTCACCTTAGCGGAATCGCAGGGCGGACGAGCAGTTGCCATTGTCGGAAATAAGATTATTAAAGAGCTTTTAGGTGATGTGGATGCGCTTGGTAAAGAGATCGTAATTTTTGGGCGAAAAGTTGAAATTATTGGCATTTTTAAGGAAGAAGGAGATAATGCTTTTGGCGGTTCGAACGACAGATGGGTAGTTGTACCGGTAAATTTTGCCAGGAATTTTATCGATCTCAACAGCCATAATATTGAATCATCAATTCTTGTAAAAGGAAAAAAGAATGTTCCGAATGAAGCCTTGCGCGACGAGCTCACAGGAATAATGCGCTCCATACGGAAATTAAAACCTACCGTTAAGGATAACTTTGCCATTAATGAAACAAGCATAATTACACAAGGCTTCGACCAGGTTTTTGGGGTAGTAGCCCTGGTGGGATGGGTAATAGGTGGTTTTTCGCTGCTGGTAGGGGGGTTTGGCATTGCCAACATTATGTTTGTTTCAGTTAAGGAACGAACTGCCCAGATTGGAATTCAGAAATCACTCGGAGCCCGTAATGCATTTATCCTTCAACAATTCCTTTTCGAAGCTGTATTTCTGTCGATGCTTGGTGGGGTAGTCGGTTTGCTGATTATCTATATTGGCACAGTGCTGGTAACAAAATTCGCCGGGATGGAACTGATACTGAGTGTTAAAAATATTGTACTGGGCATGTCAGTATCGGCTATTATAGGCTTGATTTCAGGCGTATTCCCGGCTTGGTCAGCTTCCCGCCTCGATCCGGTTGAAGCCATGCGTTCCACTTTTTAATTAAGAGGTATTCGCTTTATTACGCGTATATTAGAAAAGCATTTTCTGTAGCTGGCTGCTGAAAAGCAAAAAAGCGATGCATTTATACAATAATTACGCTATTTTTGCCAAAGGGCTTATTATATGGAAAAACGCTGGGTATTAAAACAAAAAGGTGAAGTATCCCTGGTTTCGGGCATTGCCGGAGCATTGGGAATAGAAAATGCATTAGCTGAATTGCTTGTACAACGTGGCGTTACCTCTTTTGAAGAGGCAAAAGCGTTTTTCAGGCCCGACCTGGCACAATTGCATGATCCGTTCCTGCTGAACGACATGGACAAAGCCGTTGAGCGCATTGCCGCTGCAAAAGCAGGCAATGAAAAAATTATGGTTTACGGCGATTACGATGTGGATGGAACCACGGCCGTTTCGCTGGTTTATGCCTTCCTCCGTGAAAATGGTTTTCAGCACATTGATTACTATATCCCCGACCGCTATAGCGAAGGGTATGGAATTTCATTCAAAGGAATTGAATACGCCCAGGAACAGGGCTTTAAGCTGATTATAGCACTCGATTGCGGTATCAAGTCGATTGATAAAGTAGCGTTTGCCAGCGAAAGAGGGATCGATTTCATTATTTGCGATCATCACCGCCCGGGAGACGAATTACCGGCTGCCGTTGCTGTTCTGGATGCCAAAAGACATGATTCCACTTATCCGTTCGATGAACTTTGCGGTTGCGGAGTTGGTTTCAAGTTGATTCAGGCTTATGCCCAAAAGTATGATATACCTTTCGACACACTTTATAAGTATCTCGACCTGGTAACCATCAGCATTGCATCAGATATCGTTCCCATTATAGGCGAAAACCGGATACTGGCTTCTTTCGGCTTAAAGCTAATCAATACAAATCCCCGCCCTGGAATTGAATCGATACTGAATGTGGCTAATATAATACGTAAACCTGCCGAAGAAATCAGCAAGGAGGGCGATGATACAGGGTTGATTTTCAGCCGCGAACTTACTATCAGTGATATGGTTTTTGTTGTTGGTCCAAGGATAAATGCTGCAGGTCGCATCGAAAGCGGGCGTAATTCCGTAAAACTGCTGATTTCGCCTGATATGGAAACTGCTGCCAGTATTGCGCTGCAAATCAATGATTTCAATACCGAACGCCGCACACTTGATACACAAATAACACTTGAGGCACTGGACATTATCGCAAAAGATGACAAACTCCGCAGAGCCAGAGCTACCGTAGTATTTAATCCCGACTGGCATAAAGGGGTAATCGGTATTGTTGCTTCGCGGCTTACTGAAACTTACTATCGTCCTACGGTTGTTTTAACGCAATCGAACGGACTGATTACCGGATCGGCACGGTCAGTTAAAGATTTTGATGTGTACGATGCCATTGATGCGTGTAGTGACTTGCTGGAACATTTCGGCGGGCATATGTATGCGGCAGGATTATCGATGAAACCAGAGAATCTGAAGCCTTTCAGGGATAGATTCAATTCGATTGTTTCGGCAAGCATAACAGACGAAATGCTGATCCCTGAAGTAGAAGTTGACCTTGAAGTGAACCTGAACCAGATTACGCCTAAATTTCTCCGTATTCTTAAACAGTTTGCTCCTTTCGGGCCGGGAAACATGTCTCCGGTTTTTATGACACGCGATACGGTTGATTCAGGTCATGCCAGGATTGTGGGTAAGAACCATGTAAAAATGACTGTTTTCCAGGAATCAGTGCGGAGTGCGCCCTATGCTGCAATAGCTTTTCAGCAGGGAGAAAAATTTGATTTTATTCAACAAGGCCAGAGTATGAATATCTGTTTCCATATTGAGGAGAACGAATGGAACGGAGTGAAAAGCATCCAGCTCAATATTAAAGATATCCGGTTTAGTGAAGATATCCAGTAAGAAAGTGTACTAATTTCATAAGAATTATTAAAGGATTTATGCTCAGGATGAGAATTACAGCAATATTTCAGAATTCGCATTTCATTGCTTCATACACCGAATCTTTATCGACCCAAAACAATCATCAGCATCAATCTGTGTGCCATCGCCATTGATAAATTTCTGTCCCTTTTTGCAATACTTTGTTGATTTTGTCAAAACTTTCATTTCAATAAAATCGACTTCACGTTCCACGGTGTAGCGCATACAGCACTCGGTGACCCCCAATGCAATAAATGCACTTGCGGCTCCAGTAATTAAATATTCCTGATCATCGAAATAGAAAAACTCATTGTATTGCACATTGGGTATAATTTCTGATAAAGTAGCCGCAGTCAATGCCATTTTTTCCATCGTTTTGGTATTGATTACCGTAAGTGAGCCTTTTGTATGATGTTCAATGCCAAGGCCATGTCCTACTTCGTGAGATATCATGGCTTCGTAGGCGGTCTGCACCACCTGAAGCTGCACAGCCAGCGGGTACCTGTCCCATAGCGCTTTATGGGAAGTATTCAACATAAGCATCGACATCACACCCATCATTTTATTTTTCAACACTTCATACTGCGGCAGAATCACAAGATGCGAATAGCGCAGCGGAGAAGGACTATCCGGATTGCTTTCGCCATAATTATAGGTGACCCCTCCAGGTGAAGAAGTAAACGGGCTCGTCAATAGATACATTCCAAACTGTAGATTGTTGCGCAATGTATTGGGGCTATTGGCATTAATTAGTCTGTATTCTTTCTTAATCCATGTATCCATTATAGCCGCAGAAGCGGCATCAGGACTATCGCTTTCCGCCGATTTAGCAACAATGTTTACCTGATCCTGAGGTGGCAACTTAATCTGCTCGAGGTTCACATAATGCCAGTGGCATTCGGCTGGATTGGACGACGCTGAATATTTTGCAAAGAGGTCATCCGCATCATAGATAAATATGTCGCGACACAACGGGCTGGTGCGCACATGCTTTCCGATTCGTTTTGTATGATTTGCATCGCACGCAGCAATCACATCTTTCTCGCAAAAAAAGCCACGGTATTCTTCAAACGCAGTGAGGCCGTCGCCTTCGCGGTTCTGACCTTTCGGCAAATTATCTTTATCTTCGAGTTTATCAATACCATCCACTCCCATTTCCTTTTCCCAACTATCAGCAATATAATTGCGGTTTTGGTCATTCGGAATTTCAATGCTGTAATCGTCGTCGTAAGGGCATACTGCAGTCTCGCTCGAAAAAAACGAACGTGCTTTCAAAATAGCGTGTCCACCAAAGTCGCGCGAATACACAACAACAGTTGCTTCGTTCACTCTCTTTGTTGAAACAGCTACGCTGTCATTCAAAATTTTAATGTTTGCATCTGTCTGCTTGTCCTGCGGAGCAAAATAAATATCGGGATCTTCTTTTGGCGGCTTATCGCCTAAAATCGGATAGTTTGTACAAATTCCGGGAAGGTGTGAAATGTTTTCAAGTGAGAAATAAATACTATCGGTCTGCTGCCGATCTTCATTGAAAGAGGCTTTAAAATTTATCGCTTTAAATGATTCTGGATAATCCTGATTGCCGGGCAGCCATTTTTCATAGTCGTCTTTGTTTTCGGCCTCAATGGCAAATCCTGGTTTTTTCCCAAGCGTAATAGAAACCGTGTATCGTGTATTTGTAACAGATCGCTTGTAACTAATGGTGCTTTCGCTGAAGTAGCTGCCAGACGCGTTGAATGTTTGAATGGCGGGTTTTTCTCTGATGTATTTGAAAAAAGCACCCGTATCTATGCGCATCAGATTAATCTCCTCGCGCCCTCTTGAAATGTTCCCATTGCCCTCCTCGTCCCACTCTTCATATCTGGAATAAACACCATCTTTCCCAATCCAGGTGTTCTGGTCATCTGTTTTGCCCTCGTTGTAACTTTCCTGATCCGGATACATTTCGAAATTGGCCGCTGACTGATGGTCATGCTTTTCCCAAACATGATAACAGCCTTTGTCATCTACTTTTGCCACCAGCGCGGAACTACTGCCTTCAACAGAAGGAATTTCCATTGTTCCGTTTTTAATAAACGATCCGCCCGAAAAGAAAGAAAAGAAAAAGTATCGACTGCAATTTTCAATCCCAACAATAGAGCAATTGAATGTGACTTCGGTAATTCCGTGATGAGACGCAGTTCCTCTGCACAACGATGTTTTGTTTAGCATGGCTTTGTAGTCGTCGTCGCATCCATGCAGGTTCAAATTGCACGGATCATCACCATAATGCTTCTCTTCGGAAGAATAAAACAAAGGAAATTGAGGAATTTGAGCATTCCCCGTAATAATATCGTAGTTTTCGGGATAAGTCTGTGTGGAATTATTCAGCAACACCCGGGTTCCCTGCAGCCCGTTTTTCGGCGGCATGAGTTTCAGCATGTCAAAGTCCATCTGATTCCACAGCACCCAAGAAAACAACTTTGTCGAAAAACGTTCTTCAGTTATTGTCTTTTCTGCCAGTTTACCTTTGCAGTATTCTTCGCGGGTTGATTCAACCGTAAGTGTTACACTGGCTGGCACCAATGCTGTCCCGTAAGGGTACTGCGAAAAAACCGGCAATGCCAGTAATGAAAATGCAATAACCAAAATGTTTTTCATGATTTTTGATTTTTTAGGATGTAAATATACGAACGAAATAATTATGTCTATCTATTGAATAAGAGAAACTTACAAATTAACTTCCTCAAAACTTATCATGGTCTGAGCTTTGTTTTCTTTACTAACTATTTTATGTTAATACCCTTAGGGCAATGTTCATATTCCGGATTTTTTATAATATTGAAGTCCTAAGGGCTATACTTATCATGGTCGGACATTGAGATTAGAGTAAAAGGAGAACAAGGGGAAAATTTGACCCTGCCATACGAAATCGGGGCTGATGTACTTTACGAACTTAGATAGTTGGCAAGAACCATGTAAAAATGACTGTTTTCCAGGAATCGGTTCGTAGTGATCCATATTCTGCAATAGCTTTTCAGCAAGGAGAAAAATACGATGCTATCCAAAAAGGACAAAGCATGAATATCTGTTTCCATATTGAGGAAAACGAATGGAACGGAGTGAAAAGCATCCAGCTCAATATTAAAGATATCCGGTTTAGTGAAGATATCCAGTAATTACTGTTCCCGTTGAGATTTTAATTGGTTTCAAGCAAATCAGATAGCTTCAATCCTACGCCCTGAAAAACACCCTAACTATCAGGAATATCCCAAAAATTACAAGCAATATCCCTACAGCATGATTCACCCTGACAAGTATATTTGTATTGAGGTGTGCTTTAATTTTGTCAGCAATAAAAGCCTTTAAAATATCAGAGAAGAAAATAGTGGAAAGGGTACCTATAAAAAAGATCATCACATCATATTTGTCTTCAAAAGTTGCGCTTACTCCCACCATAGCCGATATCCAGAAAAACCATACAAAAGGATTCATAATATTCAGGAAATAGCCTTTCAAAATGTAAGTCAGAGGTCCTGGCACACGCACTTCGATAACTTTGTTGTTCTCGTCGATATGGATTTTATGGTAAAAGGTGTACAATCCAAACCCAATCAGAATAGTTCCGCCAATAATTCCAACGATAATGTAATTGTTTTTCTGATTGATAAGTTGCAGCGCTCCCATTAAAGCAAGGTACACTACGCATATATCGCTGAGGAAAATACCAAAAGCCAGGAAAATAGCTGATTTAATCCCGCGGTGGATGCTCGTCTGCAGCAGCGTAAACAGTGCAGGCCCAAGCAGAGCCGACAATGTTAGTCCAAGAATAGCACCTTGTATGAGGGGATGCATTTGAAGGGTTTGGGGGTTAGGATTTGGGGGTTAGTGTCTAAACTCTTAAGTTGATGTATTTTTTGGCACAATATTCATTTCTAAAAGCAAAATTTAAAGTTCAAAGTTTTTGGTCATACAAAACATTCATATTTATACCTTCAAGGAAGTTGTTCCCCAACAGATGTTCTTATTCTGCTTTAAAAATATCTTACTCTTTGAACACTCTTTTTGAATTTTGCTTTTTGAATTTTGAATTATTTTCTTTTTTGTTCTAGCTTGTCCAGGTTAGGGTTTGGGAGTTTGGGGAAGGAAGTTAGGGCGAAGGGGCAAGTGATCGAATCCGGAGTTATAAGTTAACGGGAAAGAGAGTTAGTAAATTGCGGTATCTGCTTTTTGTAGTGTTATTTTCTCTTGTTTAAAAAGTCCATCCAGCTTTCGAGTTTTACATTTTTAAGTACGCGGGGGAACTTATGCTGGCCGCCTTCTTTGCCGTGTAACTTCATCCATTCGTAGAAAACGGATGGTTCCATAACCTCGGCTGTTACTTCGCGGATGGCGTGAAGACGCTCGGTGCGGTAGTCATCGTTGAGTATCTTCAGGTTCTCGTCGAGTATATGAGCAGCAGTATCCGCATCAAGCGGCGAATCGCAACCCAGGTACCACTTATGGGCAAACATGCCTTTATTGTGTTTTACACCGGCCACGGTAAATTCCCGTATAGTAATATTCAGTTTTTGCGAAAGCATTTCAACGGCATGATTCAGGTTTTCCTGCGAAATATGTTCGCCGCAAAGGCTGAGGAATTGCTTGGTACGGCCGGTAATTACAATTTCGCTCAGTGCCCTGGAAGTAAACCGGATGGTATCGCCAATCAGGTATCGCCAGGCCCCGGCACATGTTGTGATTAGCAAACCGTAATCCTTATCCTCTTCAACCTGGCTGATATCGAGCACGGTAGCATTTGGTTTCAGGTTGCCGTCTTCATCAAAATTTGTTTCATTAAAAGGAACAAATTCGTAGAAAATTCCATTGTCGAGCACCAATTGCATGGCACTGGTATTCGGGCGGTTCTGGAAAGCGATGAAACCTTCTGAGGCCAGGTATGTCTCCATGTAGGTAAGCGGGCGTGCCAGCAATTTCTCAAAACCCTTCTGATAAGGCGCAAACGAAACCCCGCCATGCACATAAATGCTCAGGTTGGGCCACATATCGTGAATGGTATTCAGGTGGTAAGTTTCAATCACCCTTTCGAGTAATATCTGAAGCCATGCCGGAACACCACAGATTATTCCAATATCCCATTCGGGTGCTTTTTTTACAATTTCATCTAATTTGGTAGTCCAGTTGGTTTCTTTCGATATACGTTTACCGGGTTTATAAAAATGCTGAAACCAAAACGGTATATTCCCGGCAGTAATTCCCGAGAGGTCACCCTCGTAATAAGTTCCGTTAAACTGAAGTTGAGTGCTTCCTCCAAGCATCAGGATACCTTTCGAAAAAAATTCAGGCGGGAAGTCGTACTTTGCAAGTGACCATATCTGGCGTGTGCTGGTTTTTTGAATTGCCCTGAGCATATCGCGCGTTACAGGCAGGTATTTACTGGCAGCACCGGAGGTACCTGAGCTGAGTGCAAAATATTTTACCTGTCCAGGCCAGCTTACATATGCTTCTCCGTTCAGGGTGCGATACCACCAGCGCCGGTGCATGCTGTCGTAATCGAAAAGCGGCACCTTTTGTTTAAAAAGATCCAGCGGGTTTCGCTGCCTGAGCATTTCCTGGAAACCATGCTCTTCGCCGAATGACGTAAGTTGTGCCTGTCGGAGTAATTTTTTCAGGGTCCGTATCTGTATCCTGTATGCATCCTGTCTTTTGAGATTTTCGAGAGGGATTTTACTTCTGAATTCAATAGCGCTTTTAATTATTGATCCGAGTATAGGCATATTTCAGGTAAGTTAGTATGTATTGGTGGCTAAATTAGAAATAATTTCTAAATTCGTGCATATCAATACCGGCACTCTTAACGTAATTTAACCTTACAGCCTTGATAAATAGCAGAATAAAGAAGGGTTTAAAGTACTTTTTGTACTTTATATCGGGGCTGTCAGGACTTATTTTATTGTGCTTAGCCTGTTTCCTGTTATATACCTCCCTTACTGATTACAAACCTGCTTATAAAGTAGCTATTGAGATGGAAAACGCGACTTTGCCTGATACTATTCCTATCGGTAGGCTTGAGCTTTATACCTGGAATATAGGCTATTGCGGTTTAGGGAAAGATATGGATTTCTTTTATGAAGAAGTAAAAATGGTGCGCCCTGATATAGCCTATTATGAGCGTTGCCGCGATGGAATTATCTATCAGCTCACAACGCTCAACAAGCTTGATTTTATTCTGCTACAGGAAGTTGATGAGCAATCGGAGCGCACTTACCTCGATAACCAGGTGGAACGGTTTAAAGCTACTTTCGAGGATTATAGTGCATTTTTTGCCCTCAACTATAAAGTGCCGTTTGTCCCTTTTCCGCTGCGTTCACCTATGGGCAAAGTAAAAGCGGGCTTGCTCACGCTCAGCCGGTTTAAACCTCTTTCGTCCGAAAGATATAGTTTCCCCTCCGGATATGGCTGGCCTAAACGACTATTTATGCCCGACGAAGGTTTCGTGCTTACCCGGTATAAAGTGAGTAACGGGAAACAGCTTGTATTAATAAACACCCACAATTCTGCGTTCAGCGATGCTGCCGATATGCGCAGCGAAGAAATTGGTATGCTTAAAAAGATTATTCAAGCAGAGTTCGCACTTGGAAATTATGTAATTGCCGGCGGCGACTGGAACCAGAACCCGGTGCCGTTCCAAAAGGAAACCATACAGGATGGAAACCTGGTAAAAACTATTTCACCGGGAATTCCTGCTGATTTTTTACCCGAAGGATATACATGGGCATTTGATCCGAAATATCCTACTAACCGTGACGTTGACAAGCCTTATTTAAAAGGTCAGTCACAAACAACCATTATCGATTTTTTTATTCTTTCGCCGAATATTACCTTACTTACCGCAAATACACTTCAAACCAATTTCGAATTTTCCGATCATCAGCCCGTGGGGATGATTGTTGAATTGAAATAACAATAAGCGCGGCATGATATATACCGCACTTATTGTTTAATAAAGATAGTAGAACCTTACATTTTCATAAGCAATATGCGTACAGGCTTACTCTGAAAATTAGAGAGGTTTGCATAAAAAACCGTTATGGTTGCAGATGTATCCATGTTATAGGAAATTGGGACATTCGCTGGATTGTTGTTATCAAATCCCAATCCTACCCAACCGCCACCCGAAGCATTGATTTCGAGCGATAAAACACGGGTGTTTGCTGAAGTAAATCCCGAAGGCAAACTTAAAGTTATATAGGATGTGCTTGAGCCTCCTGTGGTGCCTGTTATTTCTTTAATTTCAGTAAATGCCGTTCCTGTGGCACCTACCAGCATAGTGCCTTCAACATCCAGACTGGCATCGGGTGTTAAATCGCCAATACCAACATTTCCGTTAGGCGCAAAAGCAACATTGGTAGTTGTACTTCCGGTAACTTTGGTAAACTGTAGATTCCCGTTATCCTGCGATGTAATACTCCACTCATTTCCGCTTACGGTGGTATTCTTAAGCCCAAGCGATGAGCCGTAGAATCCGCTGCCCTGTATTTCCAGTTTTGACACATTGGGTGCAAGAGAGCCAATAGCAATTTTCCCAGTATTAAAAATAGTCATAGCCTGGCTGGTGTTGTAAAATGAAATTGTTCCGGTACTTCCGGCACCAAGTCCCATTTGAATAGAACCTGCCGACGGACTGTAAAGATATCCCTGGTATTGATTGCTTGAATTATAAAGCCCTAACTGACCATTTACAATGCTTATATTCCCGTTGCTTGCAAGTTTGTAAGCTCCGATTGAAGGTGATGAAGTAAATCCAACATTAACAAAAGTTCCGTCGTCGCTTATCTGGGAATCGCCACCAACAGTAGCATTGGTAAATTTTACAACCTTATTCACTGTTCCGTTTAGGCTTCCGGCGCCCGGAGGCCCTTGAGGTCCGGTTGG
>JBBQUX010000065.1:0-17920 GCA_038212135.1 Bacteroidales bacterium
TTTATTAAAATTACCGTACAGTACCTCGAAACTGCGTTGAAGCTTTTTGAACAATATATCAAGTTTTGCCGTATCGGCAATGAAATTCTCAGCACAAAAAGCGGTGAAAGCTTCCTGGTCGCCATCCTGTTTTTCCCAGAGTGAGGCAACCTGTTTAACACCCCGTTCGATACGCTGTTTTGCTGTTTCCCCGCACGAATCGGTCAGTTGATTGATCACTTTGTCCATGGTTGCCTGGTTGATAAAGGCTGATTTTGTTTCCATAACTGAACCGCTTGGTTTGTTGCATCCGGCTGCCAGAATAATCAATGGTAAAGCCAGGAAGAGTAAAATCTTTTTCATTTTTTATGTCTTGTTTGTTTGCTGGATTTCAGGTCAAAGATAGAGGGATTTTGGATAGTTACTTTTGCAATAGAAGAATAATTTAAACTGATTTAGGAGAGCTCGGTATCCTAAGTTACAAACTTCGGATAAAAATTGTTTTTTTGAACACCACTGACAGTAAGAGAAACTTACAAATTAACTTCCTCAAAACTTATAATGGTCTGAGCTTCGTATTTTTTACAAACTATTTTATATTAATGCCCTACGGGCAATGTTCCTATTCCGGATTTTCTTTATTAATATTGAAGTCCTACGGACTAAAGCACTTGACCAGACACCGCCAACAAACAAAACTAACCTCTGATCATTAGGTTGCACAGTCGCAGTTATTCCTACCTCACTTGCAATTGGAGAATTTATTTTGAAAGTTTCACTAAGAGTTGGCTCCACTTTTTCTTTTACACTTTTAAAAAATCAGAATACACTAAAAACTGTAAAAAATAATAAACAATATTTTTTTTAATTTTCGTTATTTAGAACTTAATTAGACTATTTTTGTTCTATTCTTTGGATAAAATATCTTAATACATATTAAAAACACTCCCCAATGATCAAAATCGACCATATCGAAATCAGCGGATATAAGAACATAAGTTCTGCAAATTTAAATTTAGGGAACTTTAATGTAATTATTGGCCCAAACAATTCTGGTAAGTCCAATTTTATCCAAACAATTCCTTTTTTAAACTTTGTAATCAATTCATCATTGGATGAAGTTGAAAAAAGTTTCTCAAATGCATATTATTTAATGCCTTTCAATAATATCATACCATCAATAAATAGTGATGAGTTTTTAAAGACTTTTGATAAAAGTCGCAATGGAATTATGAAATTTATTCTTGTAATTTCAAACACATTAACTAATCGGATATTCAATTATAATATTGAAATTGAGTGGGAAAATCAAGGAATTAAGTCCAAATTTAAAATTAAGTCTGAAAAACTTGATGTGAAGAACATTAATAAACCAGGAAAAGCATCTGCTATATTTTCAAGAGAATACAATATTGTGAATTATGGAAGTGACATTTTAAGTAAGAATGTAATTAAAAATGTTCCTGATTACTCTAGTGTTATAAGAGTATTGAAAATTTTTAGAGAGATGTCCGAAGATTATAAAGATGCAATAGATTCATTGGATGAAATATTGAAAACTCCTATTTTTTATTTTTCGCATATTGAATTATTAAGACGTGATAAAGAAAGACTTAATGCTTTTAATGGCAGAGTAGTTGCATTTGAACTTGAAAAGGAGATAATTTTATTGCAAGAATCTGACAAATGGAATATCTTTAAAGAAGCATTAAAAAACATTTTGCAAATTGAAGATAGTACAGTTTTAAGTTTTGGTGAAAAGGAGAAAAATATTGCGACCAAGTTCTTATATTTTAATCACTATCGAACATCCAAGACTCTGAGTGATTTTTCAGATGGTACGATACTAATTATTGCTCTAATCACTAAAATCCTTAGTAGTAAAACCAATCTTTTTCTTATTGAAGAACCAGAGAATTCAATTCACCCTAAGGCACTGGTAGATTTAATATCTTTTATAAAAAGTTTTTCTGAAAATACTCAATTCATTATAACTTCGCATTCCATTGCATTAATTAATAAAACCAAAATTGAAGAAATTATTGCAAGTTCAGTTGATGGCGATGGATCATGCATATTTTACAATATTTCAAGCCGGAAAGAATTGAAAAACAGGTTAAAGAGGTCACTTGTTTCCTTTAGCGATGAATTATTTTTTTCAGCAGACGATAACAATGAATTCGAATAAAGCATGAAAGATATAAATAAAAATTCACTACTATTTATTTATGAGGGTGAAACTGAAGCTGAATTCTACAAAAAGTTTTTTAATCATCATGTGCCCGAACGGACAATAAGGTGAAATTATGGAAATCTAAAAGGGGTCTATAATATTAATAAAAAAGTTAACAGTAAAATTGAGTCTTATTTACATGATAATAAATCGCATTCATGCAATTCAATTCATGTTTTTATCGCATACGACCGAGAAGGACCAAGAGACACGGAAACGCTTTTTAATATTGAATTGGTAAGAAATAAATTTATCAAAAAATCGTCTAGAATTAAATCAATCAATGAAATAATTGCAACTCAGGATTTAGAAAGCTGGTTTTTCCATGATATTGATGGTATATACAAGTTTTTAAAAGTACCAAAGTCGAAAAGAAATTACAGCGCCTATCCAAATGTAGAAGCAACTAATAATAGGATATTGTCTGCACTTTTTCATCGATATAATAAACATTATCAAAAAGGTAAAAGAGTTGAAGGCTTCTTAAATAGTTTGGATATGTTGAAGATATCAAAAAAGGTCAAGGAATTAGAGGATTCACTCCAAATCATCAACACATTAATTTGAGGTCGGCATTTTTATTTCTTACAATTAATTTAATGCACTGTCTCTGTTTGGATTTCATCCTCTTAAGCTAAGAACAATCTGCTTACTTTTATAAATAATATATTCTTCATTAACCCAGATTCCGCAATAGTTCCTCCGTTCGCGCTCATCTTGTTTTCAGATGCGTGTGTCAGAGTGTTCTTTACATCATTCAATTATTCGAACCATCAATGCAAATCATTTGATTTCACACTATTTCAGCTCACAAGCCATCAACTTAAATATCGGAGGTGATTAAACTGCTATTGTTTTGGAATGTAACGGTACACATCAAAAAATAAGGTGTGTACCAAAGAGAGGAAACTTAATCTCTTAATAATGGTTATACTGCACGATTTTGTCAAATGGTTTGCGGATTTTAGCCCTTACAGGATAACCCTCCACCGCATACCCTACACTGATCACCAATCCGATTGATTTATCCGAAGGTATCTGCAACAGTTTTTTAATTTTATCTTCATCAAACCATCCGATCATACAGGTTCCAAGACCAAGCTCGGCAGCCTGCAGGCAAAAGTGTTCGGCAGTGATGCCAATATCAATAAGCGGCCATTCTTTTTTCTTTACCAGCATCGCCAGCCGCGTTAACAACTTTGCTTTTTCCATTACAATTACAACCATTACCGGTGCCTGAAGGGTAAATTTATTGATCAGTTGAATATCGCTGAAAGTTGCTTTGGCCAGTTCAGTCCTGAGTGGTTCCTTGTCAATCACAATAAATTTCCAGGGTTGTGAATTGCTGGCTGAGGGTGCAAGCCGGGCTGCTTCGAGGCAGATGTTTATTTTTTCGGTTTCAACAGCAGTGTTCGAATAACGGCGAACGCTTTGGCGCGAAAGGATAAGTTCGTAAAAAGTCATAATTCCTGAATTCAGATTGAGATGTTTTTAATTAGTGCCGGAGGCTGGAAGTCGGAAAACCGAAGCAGCCTGAAAGAACTTTTCAGGTGAATAAGGCTTCCACCTGCAAATATCCGTTACAAAAATGAATTATAGAATGGTTTTCCCAGAAGGAATAAATACAGACTTTCGGAAGCAACCTTTAAAAATTCTGATTTAAAACTGATATTGCTTTTTATCAAAAATAAACCCCAACCCGGAATCCTGCATCCAGCAAGGTGCCGGAATACCCGTAATCGACCCAGTAATTGTTGAACCATATATCGAAACCCTCATTACGGTTATTATGACTGATCCGGATACCGGCACCGGTATAAATATCAAAATACACTTTATCACCTATAAGCCATTGATAACCGAGGTGAAAATTTCCTCCGAATTTGTAAAGTTTAGTGCTGATTTCGCCGTAGAAAACTCCATAATACTCAACACCATCCTCGATATAGGTTTCAACATATTCCCGTTTATCGTAAATTGAAAAATACTGGATCATGGCACCATATTGTACATAAAATCCTTCTGGAGTCATAGTTTCCGGCCGCATATAAATTTTATGTTTAACATCCATTCCAACCCCTTTCAAAGAGGTGAAATCGTGATCGTACCTGGATCCGGTAAGCCAAAAAACCTGAGGAGATACAATCAGCCATTGATTGGATGTTTTCGACAGGCTGCGGTCGATATCAAAGCGCAACCCACCCGAAATGGTATATTGAGGAACAAAACCAATACCTGTGCGCAGGCTGAAAGTTTCTTTGTCCTGTGCGAAACAAAAAAACGGTATTGTGGCTAAAAAAAGCAGGATAAAAGCAAATTTCATCATTGTCAGTGTTCTATGGGTATGATGCTAATTTCCTGGTAAACTCCTGCCGTTTGCTGATACTGGTGCAGTCCGTCGTTGCCGATCACGATTAATCTTCCGTCCTGGTATATTACATCCAATGCAGGTATATCATAGAAGTAATTGATTTCAACCGGATTCTGCTTATTTACAACATTGATAATCCTAAGCCCCTTATCGCAGACAAATAGTGTATCGTTATGGATATCAAGGCCAAGTGGAGCACCCATACTTAGTGTTTTTACAAGTTGAGGTGAATTCAGGTTATTAATATCAACAATCTGAAGCTCATTTGCGCCATTCCAGCATCTTTGGTTGGCTGTATTGAGAGTAATGTAGGCAAAGCCATTCTCAGCTACTACCGGGTCGCAGGAGCGGATATGCTGAAAGTAAGTGATTTGCTGTGGGCTGGCCGGGTTGCTTATATCGAACACGAACATACCGGTTTCGGTGCCCAGCAATAAAGAATTCCCGTAAGGATAAATGGTTTCGGTATAAATACCCAGTGATTTATCGGCTACCTTCTGAGGATGCTCCACATCGGCAATACTGATTGTATGGAGTGACGACTGATCAACCGTGTACAAATATTCACCGGTTATGGTAAACCGTGCAAGCGAACCTCCTTTCCCAGAAACATCGTTTCCGGCATCACTTTTTTCGCTGTACGAGCAGGAAGCAATCAGAAATGGTAAAGCCAACAGCAGCATATATCTAAAAATATTTTTCATCATTTCCGGGTTTTAATTCTTTTGTTTATAAGCAACCAGAATTCCGTCTGTTGGCCTGAACTTATCAAGGTAGTACGATGACCAATAGCCATCGGGTGATTCAATTTCGGGGAAAAGACTTTTAATCCTTTCGGTAACCTGAACGGTTGTATAGTTGTCGGAAGTTTTCAGGGCAATCAGGTCGATAGCGTTATCTGCATAAATCACGTTATTCTTCATAGCCATATCAATGCACCCGTCGATATGGATAAATGCCTGGTTTGTGGGTTGAGCCGGATTGCTGTTATCAATTACATGAATCCCTTTATACTTTTCATTTACAAGTATATATTCACCATAAAGATAAATCTTGCCCGGATTGCGAAGGGGTTGGGCCGCTTCCATTTTTACGGCCCTTTCCATTTCGGCCCTTTCCATAAACACCGGCGTATATTGCCCGGTATAAATGGGTTCCGATGCAGAAAGCAGTATCCCTGTGCCAATACACAACAAGGAGAATAACAAAGAGAAAAGAGGTTTTTTCATAGCGTAAATTTTTTAGTGTCCGGGAAAATGCTGCTAAATTTAGTCAGGGTGGTGTAACAATTCGATTTCCAGTCAATCCAACCTGATGTATTCTTTCCCTGTGTAAAGGTATATTTTATTGGTATAAGGTTGTATTGCTTATTTGTTCCGGTATTAAATCCAAGGCTTCGAAAAAAACGAAACACTTCCTTAATAATACACTACAAATGCGTTTTACCCTGAGTGGTGAATGTAAATTTTTCTGAATAAATAAATTTGAAGTGGGAGACAGATGTTGGGAAAGAAAAATGTGGTTTATACCTCTCCTTTCTCCCTTCTCCCTTTTCATTTCAAACTACATTCGTTCCCATATTACTTTCATAGTGCCACTAAGAAAATCATCATTTTACGTAAAAATGCTCATTTTCTTTAACTTTAAGTTTGGTAGGCGAAACTCAATCTTCTGTGCGCGAGGACTTTCCCATACGGGGACCAAGGGGTGAGCGTGGGCAAAACTCATTTTAAACTCGTTTCCTTGTAGTTACTATATAAATCAATGTTTACACAAATAAATACTTTTCTGTTTAAATGCTTTACCTTCGCGACCCAAATCAAAAAGTTAAAAAAGAACATTTTATGAAAGACATCAGCTACGCTCTAGGCTTAAGCATTGCAAGCAATTTAAAAAATTCGGGTGTTGAAGCACTTGACATTGAGCATTTTACAAAAGGCCTGAACGCTATTTTAAACAATGAAGAAATCAGCATGTCACCCGACGAGGTGAACCAGATACTTAACGAGTTTTTCGAAGGTATGCAGAAACAGGCAGAAGTAAAAAATAGCGAACATGGAAATTCGTTCCTTGCAGATAATAAAAAACAACCCGGAGTAATTGAACTGCCAAGCGGCCTTCAGTATTCGGTTATGAGTGAAGGAACCGGCGTGAAAGCTACTGCAAAAAACCAGGTTAAAGTTCATTACACAGGAACGCTGATTGATGGAACCGTTTTCGACAGCTCAGTTAGCCGTGGCGAACCGGCAACTTTTGGCGTAACACAGGTTATTTCAGGTTGGGTCGAAGGCTTGCAGTTAATGTCGAAAGGCGCAAAATACAAATTCTTTATCCCTTCGAACCTGGCTTACGGAGCCCAGGGAGCAGGCAAAGTTATCGGGCCTCATGCAACTTTGATATTTGAAGTTGAGTTGCTGGAGATAATGTAATTGTCCTTTTAACTTATTTATGAAAAACCTACCCGATTCGTCAGGTAGGTTTTTTAGTTTCAGTAGTCGCCGACTTTTACAAAGAAAAAAAATAAACACAATTGATTCCTTCGCTTCGTATTCACAATACGGGTCTTTATGCTAACTTTGTGAATCAAAGAACACATCTTCCTGTATAAGCGCGATATGAAACGGAGCTATCTGAAAATTATACTTCCTACCATCTTTACAATTCTATTGTTTGTATTGACTATATTTTTAATTATTATACCACGCTTTAAAGAGAATATAATGAGCGGCAAGCGCGAGATGATCAAGGAATTAACAAATTCGGCCTGGAGTATTTTATCGAAATACGAAAACGATGAACGTACAGGATTGTTAAGCAGGGAAGACGCTCAGCAAACAGCCATTTCAAGGATTCAATACCTGCGGTATGGAGAGGAAAGCAAAGATTATTTCTGGATAACCGATATGACTCCGAAAATGATCATGCACCCATACAGACCCGACTTAAACGGAAAAGATTTAGTAAATTTCACTGATCCCCACGGGAAAAAATTATTTGTCGAATTTGTTGAGACGGTTAAAAAATCAGGTTCAGGATATGTTGATTACATGTGGCAATGGAAGGACGACTCGCTGCATATTGTTCCCAAACTCTCGTATGTTAAGCTATACAAACCATGGAACTGGGTTATTGGTACCGGTATTTACATTGAAGATGTTAACAAGGAGATTTCGGCACTTACTAAGAGAATGTTGTGGATATCGGTCGGCATTTCTATGTTAATAGCGTTCCTGCTTTTCTATATTTTAAAACAAAGCTTAAACATAGAGCGTAAACGAATTGAAGCCGAAAAGGATCTGCACGAATCGAAAGAAAAATACCGTACACTTGTTGAAGCGGCAACAGAAGGCCTGATAATGCTGATTGACGGGAAAATTAGTTTCGCGAATAATATCATAAGTAGAATGACGGGGTACGATATCACTGAGCTCCTTACCATTTCGCTTCATGAAATCATCAGCAAAAACAACAATAAAGATATTATTGATACATTTTCGAAAGACCCCATAAAGGAGGGACAGTTTGAAGTAAACCTGATAAAAAAGTACGGAGGGTTTGCCGAAGTTCTGGCTACTTCTTCTACGGCTATGTTTTACGGTAAGGCCGTTAATATTATTATCCTTAAAGATATTTCTACTGATAAAAATCAGGGGGTTTCAAACATAGAGTATCAGAAACTGATCAGTACACTGAATGTAGGTTTTTTTAAAGCCAACATCGACAGGAAAGGGAAATTCATATTTGCCAACGAAACTGCCCTGAGAATACTGGGATTTAACAGTATTATTGAATTGTCAGAGACTTACGTTGCCGGATTGTTTGCCGATGCAAATGACAGAAAAACGATCAGAAAAACTCTTTTGGAAAACGGCTTTATAAAAAATAAAATTGTTAAGGTTATCCGGAAAAACGGAGAGTTTTCAATTGTAGCAGTATCGCTTGTTGTGCTCAATAGCGATAACCCTGAAGAGATAATCTGCGATGGCATTATTGAAGATATTACTTTGCTGGAAAACGAAAAAACTCAAACCCAAAAGCTGATAGCTGAACTCAAAGCAAATAATTTTTTAATGGAGCATCCGGTAAGTGATTATTTATCACCTATTTGCACTCTTGATGCTGATGCAACTATAAATGATGCTACTCAACTATTATTTAAAAGGAAAATTGACAGCGTATTGCTTACAAACAAGGGCAGGGATTTTCTGGGAATCATTACCAGTACTGATATTCAGAAAAGAGTCCTTTCCCTGAAACTTAATCTGGATAATCCGGCTTATCTGATCATGAGTTCACCAATTGTTTACATTTCCGAATCCACCCTGGTGAACGAAGCAATAAGAGTTAGTAAAGAAAACGGATTTAATCATCTGGTGGTGAAGAGTGCTTCCGGAGATGTTTCCGGCATATTAAATATCAGCGATATACATCAACGAATAACGAATTCACTGCTATTTTATATTAATAGTGTCGAAAAGGCCGAAACTACCAGTGAGTTAAAACAATGCTACAACAATCTTCAATTGCTTTTACATCCGCTTATCCATAGCGAAGTTTCTGTCAAATTAATTACAAATATAACCTCCGCTTTTTCGGATGCTGTAATCCGGAGGCTTATTGAATTAACCATTTCTGAGATTGGGCAGGCTCCTGTGAAGTTCTCATTTATCTGCCTGGGAAGCGAGGGCAGGAAGGAAGAAACATTGTTGACTGATCAGGATAACGCCATAATTTACGAGAATGTTCCCAAAGAAAAAGAAATTGCAGTTAATGCCTATTTCCTGAAATTGGGAGAAACTGTATGCAATGCATTGAACACTATCGGCTATTCGTATTGTAAAGGGAAAATCATGGCAATGAATCCGCAATGGTGCAAACCCTTGAGCGATTGGGAGAAATATTTCACCAGCTGGATAACAACCCCGGAGGCACAGCAACTTCTGGACGCGTCAATTTTCTTTGATTTCAGATGTATTTATGGCGATGAAGTCATTGTAGATAGGCTAAGGAATAATATTGCCGATTCTATCAAACTACATCCTTTATTCCTGTATCATCTTGCTTTCAACACCTTCAATACTAAAAATCAACATATTACATCAGGTAATATTCTATCCGACAAACACGATGATAGTATTGACCTGAAAAGTGCCCTGGTTCCGATTATTATGTTTGCACGCACCTATTCGCTTCAAAACAGCATCTGGTACACCAATACTACCGAAAGGCTTACTGCATTGAAAGACCAGAATGTTGTTAGTGCAACCACGGTTGATGAAATCGTTTTTGTGTATAATTTCCTTATGAAGCTACGATTGAAAAATCAAATAGATTTGATTGGTAATAAAACAGCTGTTTCAAATATTTTTAATGTTAAAAAGCTGAATGACATTGAATTGTTTTTATTAAAAAAAGTGTTGTCATCGATCCCAGATTACCAAAATAAAATAAAAATTGATTTCAGGATAACAAGCTGATCCATAATCGGGTACGAACAGTTAAACTGAAAAATATGCATTGCGCTTAAAGCCTTCGAATTCGTTCAAATGAATATAGCCTAGCTGGTTTGTGAGCAGTATGGTATTCCCGACAATTAGAGGGTTATGATTAAAATGGCTGTGCCCATGTATCCAAAAATTTGCATTGCAGTCCGTAATATAATCTGTCAGATCCACACAAAAAGCCTCATTAATGAGGCTTTCGTTATGATCCTTCGAATTACAAAATAATGAGGGCAAATGATGAGTAACCACCACTGCTTTTTCGTTTATACCGGCTAATGTTTGTATAATAAAACTGAGACTTTCCTCATGAAGTTTGTTAAAATCAGATGCTTTAAATCTATTATTATTAACTGTTATGAGTTCAAAATCCTGCACATTTTTTTCGATGTTTTTCTCATTCTCGGCACTTATTTTTGACCATAATGTACTGAATACAAACCAGATTCCCTCATATTGAAGTACTACATTATTAACAATATTAGTATTGCCTGTTATTGGAATATTATATGATTTGCTGTAGCCGGAAATATCGGAGTGATAAAATTCATGGTTTCCCGGCACCCAAAATACTTGCTTATAATTGTCAGAAATGGTGCGGAAAAACGGGTTATTCAAATATGTATCATGCAAAGGGACTATATCTCCGGCTAAAATTAAAATATCTCCTGAAACCTCTAAAGGAGTAATTTCGAAATATTTGCTGTTTTGCTCTAATTCGAGGTGCAGATCGGAACAATATTGAACTCTCATTGAATCGTGAATTATTATTTTAGCCTTGAAAAGTTGTTGTTCCCGATGCTCACTGCGTGGTGCTTGTTGGTCAGATTTTTTCTAATTAACATTATTCACTATTTCACTATTCATGGCGCATAGCACCACTTCCGTTGCGCAACAGCTATTCACTATTTCACTATTCACTATTCACTATGCACTTATACTCCACTTACCCCACTTCACTTATTTTTTTCACAAGTGCCATATCCAGTATTTCAATTTCCCGGCCTTTTAAGGATATTATATTCTCTTTCGAAAACTCTGTAAAAAGCCGAACTGCATTTTCCTCCGAAATGGCTATCATTTCGCCTATTTCTTTTCGGGTCATACCTAAATGGAATTTGTGGCTCTGATGCATCTGCGACAAATATATCAGGTTTTCGGCAAACCTTCCCCTGATTTGTTTCTGATTTAGCGAAATTAATTTCTTCATAATAGCTGAAACTGATTTTCCGAAAGCTTTATTCAAACTCAATAATAAATCATGATTTTCGACATAAAGCTTTTTAACCAGATCAAGGTCAATAAAGCAAACTTCTGAATCCTCAAGGGCAGAAACAGAATAGGAATACTCCTGGTTTTCGAAAAAACAAAGCAAACCGATATAGGCAGGGGGCTTCAAAATATAAAGTATAATATTCCTGTTATTAAGTCCTTCAATATACAATTTAGCTGAACCTTTAACAAGAAAAAGCGCATGTGTTACCTCAGTGCCTTGTTTGCAAATCACATCATGCTTATTAAAATGCGCATGTAACGGATTGACGGCCTGATAATTATTCCCACTTCCGGTTAAAGTTGAATAAATATCACATTTCAGCTCACACGTATCACAGTTTATCTTTTTCGAGAACCGCATGCTTCATTTTTGTGATAAAAATACAATAAAGTTGTTATATAACAATGTTTAATGTCAATGTAATTAGGATCCGTCCGTTTCCTTAAATTGATAACTTTGGCGAAAATGGGTTAAAAATAATTTTATTAAAAAGGAGGATATATGTTACACGAACCTGCGGTAAAAACCGGAATTGACAAAGCAGCCGATAAGAAGGCCAAATTAGGAGTGAAAATGTTTTTTATTTACACCCTGGTCTATGCCGGTTTTGTGCTTATTGGCTTAACAAAACCCGAACTGATGGGGTTAGAATTAATTGGCGGGCAAAACATTGCTATAGTCTATGGCTTTGGATTGATTGTGCTTGCGATAATTATGGGGTTCATCTATAATTATTTCTGCACAAAAATGGAAGATAAAATGAATAAAAACTAACCCCCAAAAAGACGCGGATATGATTTACGAAGTTTCGAACATAGCAATAATAATTTTCCTTTTTATAGTTGGCCTTGTATTAGGAGTATCGTTTTATTTTGCCCGAAAAACCAAATCAGCGGCAAACTATTATGCTGCTGGTGGCAACATTCACTGGGCAGTTAACGGTATAGCCTTTGCCGGCGATTATTTGTCGGCTGCATCTTTTTTAGGAATTTGTGGTATGATCGCCTACTCGGGTTATGATGGGTTCCTTTACTCGATAGGATACCTGGCAGGCTGGGTTGTGGCATTGTTTTTAGTCGCCGAACCTTTGAAAAAACTTGGAAAATATACTTTTACTGATGCGCTGGATTCGAGATTTAACTCGAAACATATAAAATTAGCGGCCTCTATAAGTACGCTCATTGTATCAGTCTTTTATCTTATTCCTCAAATGGTGGGTGCTGGCGACCTTGTTGTGCCGCTTCTGGGGCTTCCGCATTGGATGGGCGTTGTAATAGTAGGCTCCATTGTAATATTTATTGTTGCAACTGCCGGTATGACATCCACTACCTATGTTCAATTTATTAAAGGGGCATTATTGGTTGTTTTTTCAACAATTTTAACGGGTTATATTTTACAAAACGGGTTATCATTAACCCCTAACGAAAACTACCACAAATTTGCTCAAACAGAAGCTATTGTTACTAACGACACAGTTGTAAACGTTCCCGATTCAGCATATAGCATAAATAATATTAAGGTTGTTGACAAATTAGTTTTTGTGAAACTCACAAAAAACGGCATCGATTGCTGGTATAAACTCAATGTAAAGGACGACAAAGCCACGCTTGACGAAATGCTTTATATAACAGCAACTCCAGATGGAAGCAAACTATATAATGGAGCACCAAAATCAGAAAAGAGATTCTACCAGGTTGGGCACTTGAGCAAAATAATAGTTGATGGTAAAGAGGTTGATAAAACCGGTCCGGTTGGCCCTTTCGAATTTATCAAAACCATTGAAAATAGTGAAGTTGTAAGGTTTTCGAAGAAAGTATTTACTGACGATGGCAACAAAATAACAGTTTGGTATCAGAAAATCACCAAAGGCTCAGATGTAATGAAACCGGGACTTCTTTACAAACTAACCAAAGCCGTAGGTGCAACGTTCTGGGACAGGCTGAATTTTCTGTCGCTCATGTTGGCACTATTTTTAGGCACATCTGCATTGCCTCATATTTTAATCAGGTATTATACAGTGCCCAGCCAACGTGCTGCCCGCAAATCTACTATTGTGGCTATTTCCGCTATCGGATTTTTCTATGTATTAACATTATACATGGGACTCGGCTCAATGATTAACGGGGCATTGGATGTTGAGAGCAGCAACATGTCGGCACCTTTACTGGCAAAAACTTTTGGGGTGGGCATATTTTCGATCATCTCAGCTATTGCGTTTGCTACGGTACTTGGCACTGTTAGTGGTCTTATTGTAGCATCATCGGGAGCTATTGCCCACGACTTTATTGATAAATACCTGCAGGTAAAAATGACCGACAAAGCAAAAGTGAAGGCCGGGAAATTGGCAGCTGTAGGAGTCGGCATTTTTGCCATCATTTTAGGAATTTTGTTTAAAGGCATGAACGTATCTTTCCTCGTAGGGCTGGCATTTGCCGTGGCTGCATCGGCTAACTTGCCAGCCATATTGTTTCTTTTATTCTGGAAAAAAACTACGGCAAAAGGAATCGCCTGGTCCATTATCGTGGGAATAGTTTCTTCCATTGGCATAATACTGTTTTCGCCAACTATGTACGAAAAATATGGCCTTATATCCAATGATGCTCCTATCCCATTGGACAATCCGGGTATTATTTCCATACCATTAGCCGTAATTACATTGGTAGTCGTATCATTGCTTACACAAAAAGATAATGCAACCAAGGATTTTAGTAAATAGGAATACGCGGACAATTTTTTAAGGACATAATATGAAACATCTAATCTTTGTATCGTTAGTTTTGGGTTCTCTCACCATACAGGCTCAGGAAAAGAAAGAAGAACCAAAATTCGGAATCAGTTTTTCGGGGTTTATAAAAACTGATATTTTTTACGACACACGGCAAACAGTTAATATCCGTGAAGGGCATTTCTTGCTGTATCCTGATAACATTTCACCGGATGCAAACGGGAATGATGTAAACGATAAATCTACGTTTAATATCCTTTCCATACAGTCGAGGTTAAGAGGTACAATCACCGGCCCGGATGCTTTTGGGGCAAAAACTTCGGGAGTACTGGAAGCTGACTTCTTTGGCAATGCTGGTTCCGGCCTCGATGATGTAAACGGGTTCAGGTTGCGCCATGCTTATGTAAAACTCAACTGGAAAACGACAGAACTTCTGGTGGGCCAGTACTGGCATCCGATGTTTATTGCCGAATCGTTTCCGGGAACGATCTCGTTCAATACCGGTGCTCCGTTTCAACCCTTTTCGCGAAATCCGCAAATCCGTTTCAGTAAAACCCTGGGTGGTTTGAAATTAATCGCTTGCGTATTTGCCCAACGTGATTTTACAAGCATGGGGCCTGAATATGTTTTTGCAAATAATGTGTATGCTTCTACTACTGCTTCAAGCTCTAAATTTCTCAGGAATGCCGGTATTCCTAATGCTCATTTCCAACTGCAATACAACCCGAAATCTACGGAGCATTTATTCGGAATCGGCGTTGATTACAAAACACTGATGCCTGAATTATACACAGTTAACAACGCAAAAAACAAAAAATTCGAATCATCAGAAAAGGTGGGCAGCGTTTCGGGCATTGCTTTTGCAAGGATAAAACTAAAACCGGTCACTGTAAAACTCGAAGGAGTGTATGCGCAGAATGCCACTGATTTGGTAATGATTGGCGGGTATGCTGTTAGTCAGATAAATGATACGGCAACCGGAGCAAAAGAGTTTACAAATCTGAATACGGGTTCGGTTTGGTTTGATGTAAATACACATGGTAAAAAAGTACAATTTGGGTTGTTTGCCGGCTATACAAAAAATATGGGCTCAACCGAAACCGTTAAAACGTCAACTTTCTATGCGCGGGGGTCCAACATTGATCATGTATACAGGATTGCTCCACGAGTTGTATTTACTTCCGGAAAACTTGATATTGCTATAGAACTTGAGCATACAGTTGCCACTTATGGTAAAGTAAGTGCAAATACAAAAGCAGAACTTGCTGATTTAAAAGCTGTGGCTAATACCAGGGGATTGCTGGCATTTACCTATAAGTTTTAAATTTTTAAAATAATTATCCTACAAAAAACTTCAATTAACCAAATAAAAACCTGCCTTACAGATTCGTTAAGGTGGGTTTTTTTATACTCTCTTTCTGACTTTCTGATTATCTTTGAGTTAAATTATTCAGCTATGAAACTTCCGGGCTTTATCGAAGATTTTATTTCCCTTCTATATCCGCGTGTTTGCGCCGCTTGTGGCAATTCATTATTTAAGCATGAGGAAATTATATGCACCTACTGTCTGTATCACCTGCCAAAAACCAATTACCATCTGATGGATGAAAGTCCGCTCGACAAGGTTTTCTGGGGCCGCGCTCAAATTGAACAAACAGCAGCCTTGTACAATTTTCAGAAAAAAAGCAAGGTTCAGCACCTGATCCATCAGCTGAAGTACAAAGGCCGGATGGATGTGGGTATTCACCTGGGTAAGTTGCTGGGTGCCGACCTGGTTAAGGCTGACGGTTTTAAAGATGTAACAAAAGTTGTTCCTGTGCCATTGCATCCCGCCAAGCAGCGTAAACGTGGCTACAACCAAAGTGAACAAATTGCTATTGGTCTTGCAAAAGCCATGAATATCGAAATGGATGCCACCTCGTTTGTACGCACTTTTAATACCGAAACACAAACACGCAAATCGCGATTTGCCCGCTGGGAAAATGTAAAGGAGATTTTTAAGGTTACAGCTCCCGGAGAGCTTGCCAACAGGCATATTCTGCTGGTTGATGATGTAATCACCACCGGAGCAACACTCGAATCAGCTGCCCATATGCTTCTGAATATTGAAGGGGTAAAGCTGAGTGTAGCGTGTATAGGGTTTGCGAGGGATTGAGCGGTTTTGGGTTTTGGGTTCTATTTCTTAATAATGGTTGGGGATTGAACTTTTTATGCTATGCAGCTCATTCTACACGCCCTTTAGCCTTTACCTCACAATATCCCTCCCAAAATCGTCCCCTTCTTATATCTCTTCACATTCCCGTTCATATCGAATATTTCAACAAAAACAATATACCTGCCTATGGAAGCTTTCAGCCTCTCGTTGGTAATCCCATCCCACGAAAAAGCACCTGTGGTTCCGCATAATTCGTTCTTTATAAGGTTGCGGACTGTGTGGCCTGTAGCATCATAAATGGTGATGGTGGCATTGTTTCCGGGCGCACCAAATGAATAGGAAATAATCAGGTTATCGTTATACCCGTCGTTATCGGGCGAGAAAATATCAGGCGAAAGAGTAATCTCATTTTCATTGGTGACGGTAATTCCGAATTGTGAATTTTTATAAGCCGGTGTAGCATACCCAACTGCTGCTGAAGCTGAATGCCAGTTGGTTACATCCTTCGATAACCGTTCGGGGCTGATCCTTTCGAGCGAAACGCCATCAACACTTCTAAGCAGCGGGTATTGCATATCAATGGAATATGCCGCCACATCAATTACCGAACCGCCTTTGTTTGTAAGAGCAACAATTCCGTCCTCATTATTCATGGCGGGGAAGGAAGCCATATTGATAAACCCCTGAGGGTTATTGGTTTTGTAGTATTTCTTTACGGCTGCGCTGTCGGTTGTAAGTGCAAAATAGTCACCGGGAAGTATCAGGAATGGCTCTGTACTGATTTCATTATAACTTGTGGGTACCTGGTTAACGGTATCATAATTGGATAAAACCAGGTCCCTGAGGTCCAGGACTTTGGTTGAGCGGTTAAACAATTCAACAAAATCAACACAATTGGCGGGAGGATCGTAAAGCAACTCGTTTATTACAATATCATTTGCTTCGGGGGTTGAAGGAATGGCAAATTTCGCTGAGGTTCCGGTTAATAAAGGGTTGCCGGCACAATCTGTAATGCTGCCGGTGCTCGTAAGCGTGTAAAGAACTCCATCAGCCAGTGAAGATGGAAGTGTGAGGTTAGCGATGCGGTAATCAGGGCTTTGGGCCACAACAAGTGTTGGATTTCCAATTCCGTTATCAATTATATAATTAGCTGTATTCGAAATATTTGTACTGTCGCACGATTCGGTAAACCAAACCGTAATATGGGTTGCATCGGTCACACCTACACGGCTGATGGCCGGAGCTGTATTGTCAGGGTTGGGAGCATTTACTGAATTTATTTTTCCGGGTGTGCCACCGGCATCATCGTTTGAGGCTATCCAGTTGGCAGCTTCACCGCAGGGATTGAGGGGGTCAATCAATTCGAGCGACCAGCCCCCGTCGTTTTTATAACTGCTCTGGTACCAGTTATCCGTGTATGAAACTGTATGAATTACAGCTCCATCAGGATTTTTCAGTACAATTGTACCACCTGCATTGGTAACTGCAAAGCTGCTGAAATCAATCACCAGCCCATATGATTCGAGAAAAAATCTTGCCCCGTCATCACACAAAATAACATATCCGCCAGCCGGAAGTGTGAACTGAGGTAAAAGTTTACTGCTGCTTCCAAGCACGAGTGTCCAATCTTTCAGATCGACGGGGAATGCGCTCCGGTTGTAAAGTTCAACATATTCGGCG
>JBBQUX010000066.1:0-17466 GCA_038212135.1 Bacteroidales bacterium
GGCAAAGATATTGAAAAGAATTTAGTCGGTCAGCCGATTTTCAAGCAGCTGTTAAATTTCTTACCACGAGATAAGTTTGATTTACTGGTAAACAAACACAAATCAGATAGATATTACAAGACGTTTTCATCTTGGGATGAGTTGGTTACCCTGTTGTTCGGGATATTTAGCCGCTGCGATTCAATGGGCGAAGTATGCGATGGAATGCAAACTCTTCAAGGAAAGTTAAATTATTTTGGCATGGATAGCTCTCCTGCAAAAAGTACAGCCGGGGATGGTTTGCGGGAGCGGAACAATGAACTGTTCAAAGAGTTTTACTTCGAGTTGATTAATCATTTTGAGCCGGTTTTGTCGGTCAGCCGGATTCATGGGGTATCATTTTCCAATTTTTACGCATTCGATTCCACTACAATCAGCTTGTTCTCGGATATAATGAAAGGAGTTGGCCGCAACCCCAAAAACGATGGCAAAAAGAAAGGCGGATTGAAAGTCCACATGATGATAGATGCCCATGCGAATACTGCTAAATATGCCACAATAAGCGAGGCAAAAATGCATGACAAGAACTTTTTGAAGCACTTGATCCTTCCTAAAGGCAGTATGATTGTTTTCGATAAGGCATACAACCACTACTTGCAGTTTGCCAACTGGACACGCGAAGAGGTAAATTTTGTTTGTCGGCTCAAGGATAACGCTGTTTATGAAGTACAAGAGGTGTTGTTTGAGAAAACACTGACCGACCAAGAGTTTGGAGTAATGAAAGTCGAACACATTCATCTCAAATACAAAGAAAACAAGAAGATAAAGCCCCTGTGTTTACGCAAAGTTACCTACAAAGACGAAAAAGGCAGGATATATCAATTTATAACCAATAACTTTGAAATCACCGCTGAGGAGGTTGCATTTATTTATAAAAACCGTTGGAGCATTGAGTTGATGTTCAAGAAACTGAAACAGAATTTTCAACTCCATTACTTTTATTCTGAAACAGAAAATGGTATAAAGACACAGGTCTGGTGTACACTAATAGCACATTTGTTGCTAACAGTGCTAAAGGTAATAACCAAAACAAAAAAAGCATTCTCAACCATTGCGGCATTGGTAAGGATACACCTGATAAGCCATTTAAACGTGTACTGGGTGATGGAAAATTGCAGAAGAACCTACGTCAAGAAATCAAAAATCCGGAACAGAAGCCCTGTGCTACAACTATCAATCTTCTAAAAAACAGGGGGGTAGGTTTTGTGGAAATGTAAAATTAAGAGAATATGTAATTGTATATCAGTTATATACAAGTTGATATGGGGAAATTTTCATTTTTGTCGTTTGATAGTGATTAAATTTCTAAAAACACCTGGCAGCCTGCCATTTGCTGACGTTTTTATTCAAATCCCGGATCTTCCTCCGACTTGGTTATAATTAATGCTTACCTTAGATGCACTATTACTGAGTTGGTATGTGGAAAATATTTCGAAGAGATCCGTATGCAAAAACCGACCGCCGGAAACAGCGGGCTGAAAAGCTTGAAATGCGCGCTAATAAAAAGGCCTGGCACCAAAGAAGAAGAGCAGAAGCAAGGCGGGACTTTTATGTGCGCATAAATAAGATCTTTGCAAATCCTTTTTCGAAAAGGGTTTTAACGGATGAACAGAATGAAATTAAATATTTTAAATTCCTGAGAAGACGTGATCGAAAGCTTGAAAGAAAGAAATTGTGGGAAAAATTCAGAAAAAACCCTTTAAGGGTTATTTTCCCCAGGAAAAAACGCAGAACCGAAGACGGCGGTTACTTGTACGTTTACAATATGACAAAGCAGGAGCGGAAAGAAATTGCTCAGCTCAAAAGAAAACAAAACCGCGAAAATTTCAACAAAGTGATCTCAACCCCTGATCTGAGGGTAAAGTTTGGCTTTGTATTTTTACATTCCACGGCCTATTTTATTCTTACGTTTGTATTAATTTATGTGATTTACCAGGCTATTACTATTATAGTTGCATCGTCATTTCATATTCCGGTTATCTGGTATTATTATGAGTTAAAATTCCCACTTTCAACATACTCGCCACTATACACCCGCACTGCGTTGGTCTCTGTTTTTGCTGCCGGACCGATTCTTTCTCTGATGCTAGCCTTTGTATTCCTGAAATTATTCTTTACCCGGAACGCTGTCCTGAAACGATTTCAGTTGTTCTACCTCTGGGGTTTCATAAACGGATGCAATATGTTTTTCGGTGCTTATATTGCAGGTTTCTTTACACGTACTGAGTTTATTTATACTTCTGAATGGCTTTTTATGAGCAATATTTTCGATATTGAAGAGATTATTTTTACTATAATTTCTTTCACGATGATGTTAATTATCGGCCGAATCGTTACTCCTTTATTTCTGCTTTCATCCGGTTCTGTCACGCTTTTGAAACCTGAATTCAGATTGTTTCTGGTATTTAGCGAGGTTATATTCCCCTGGTTAACGGGAACAATAATTCTATTGTTGATCACAACCCCCAATTATTATGTACCGTTAATAATTAAAACCTTTACTCCCGGTTTGGTTTTGATCCCTTCCATATTTCTATACAATTCACTACAGTATGCGAATATTCATACTGCTGGGATTGTACAGCATAATTATTTCCGCTGGGGTATAGTTATTATATCAATAGCCCTGTTGTTTTTCTATAGGGTGATATTAAGTTTCGGTTTAAGAATTATATAGATTATTGAACAAGTTTGGCCGGGGTTCATTATAGGGTTTTAAATTTTCGCATGCCTTAATCCGCTATAAGGCAAAAAAGCTGAAAAATCGAATCCAGATGAAGGACAAGAAGATCATATATCAAAATGAATTACTGCGTACTTCCCGGGGCTAAATATTATTATTTTTATGTGCTGGAAGAAGAATACGTGAGTCTTTATTCTTTTTTTTTGTTTTTTCTCGTCCTTTTGTCTTGACACAAAAGGACCAAAAAGTCAAGGCTTTATAACAATGCTGGCGTTTATAAGCCAGAGGTATCTCCTCGCAATACAAGGCATGAAAAAGCACATCAAATCCTAACAGTTTGCCTTGCTGTGTATTGCGGAGTCTATCCCGCAGGGCGGGGCACATGCCATTTGCACATACCTCCGGCTAAGAAACGCAGGCGCATTTTTATAATGCCGGTCCCTGCTAAAATAGCTTTCTCTTATGGCAACATTGCGGAACAATAACCTGGATTTTAGGGTTCATTTTCAGGGTGTAAGGACCAGCCTAATAGAAATTTCACAACCAGATGCAAACGTAGGTAAACAGCGTAGGCATATGCGCCGCCCTGCGGGATAGACTCTGCAAAACACAACTTCACGTGCTGTCAGGCAACCCGGCAAATCTGTCAAGACCATCCCAATTTATTGGGATAACGAGCCTTACCGGGTCGTACATCTGTGTGAAATTTGTAATTAAGCCTTGATCTTTTATGCACATATTGCTTATTTTTAAAGGTGTGCATGAGACTGCTCCGCTAAGTTGGTGCTTTTCCATTAAGCGAAAAGTACAAAGAGATAAATATTGGATCAGTTTCCGAATTAATTCTTAAAACTAATATGATGCCTTAACCTTTCTATCACATCAAATATAATACAGCCCTTTCCAGCAAATATATTTATCATAACCAATTAAAGTAATACCTTAGTGGCCATGTTTTTTTAATTGCTTATGTGGAAAATATTTAAACGGGATCCGTATGCAAAAATTGACCGTCGGAAACAACGTGCAGAAAAACAACATATGCGTGCCCGGAAGAAAACCTGGCAGCGGAGGCAGCAGGCCGAAGATTGGCAAAACTTTCGTAAACGACTTAATAAATTCCTTTCAGATCCGTTTGCAAAAAGGAAATTGACGTATGAGCAGCATGAAATACAGCTCATAAAAAAACTCAGAAAACGCGACAGGAAGATAGCTTTTCAGAAATGGTGGGCCAAATTCAGGAAGAACCCATTACGGGTGATTTTCCCCAGGAAGAAACAAAAGACTGCGGATGGAGGCTACCTGTATGTTTATCATATGACAAAACGCGAGCGTGACGCACTTGCCAGTAAGAAACGTGCAGAACGCCAAACCAACTTAAAAAAAATATTTACTGATCCTGATCTGCGGATAAAATTTGTTTCATCCTTCCTGCTTTCCACAGCCTATTTTCTACTCGCATTTTCACTCACATATATTATTTATCAGGGAATAACCATTCTGGTTGCTTCATCGTTCAAAATCCCTGTAATATGGTATTACTATGGGCTGGAGTTCCCGCTTTACAAATATTCTCCGCTTTATACACGAACGGCTTTGGTAACAATGTTTGCTGCCGGCCCTCTGTTTTCAATAATGCTGGCTTTCGTATTCCTTAAGCTGTATTTTGCTGAAAATAATGTTATTCAACGCTTTAAACTTTTATGGTTATGGGGTTTTATCTGTGGAATTAATATGTTCTTCGGGGCTTATATTGCAGGATTCATAACACATACCGAGTTTATTTTTGCATCGGAGTGGTTGTTTATGAGTAATATTTTCGATTTCGAACAGATACTTTTTACAGTGATTTCATTTGTTATGCTGCTTATTGTCGGTAGAATTATAACTCCTTTGTTCCTTATGTCTTCCGGAACAGTTACATTTTTGAAACCCGAATTCAGACTTTTTTTTATCATTGGACAGTTTGTACTTCCCTGGTTTGTTGGAGTTGTCGTTTTCTTACTATTGGCATTACCCGAATTTTTTGCACCTCTGTTCATTAAAACTGTTACTCCCGGATTTATAGTGGTTCCATCCCTGTTCCTTTATGATTTACTTCAGTACCGGAACATCCATAAGACAGGTGCAACACAGCATAATTATATCAGGTGGAGCGTTATTATCCTAGTCATAGCCCTGCTGTTTTTTTACAGGGTTTTGCTGAATTTCGGATTGCGGTTTATATAAGGAAAAGGCTACTGAGTAGTTATAAGAAAACGAGACTAAAATGAGTTTTGCACCACGCTCACCCCTTGATCCCCGTCGGGGAAAGTCCACGCGCACAGAAGATTGAGTTTTGTCTGCCAAACCTAAAGTTAAAGAAAATGATCATTTTTACGTAAAATGACGAGTTTTCTCAGTGACATTACTTTACAAAGTGAGGGATTCAAATTCGCGTTTGATAAAAATCCCGGTCGATGGCTGTTTATAGCTGATCATCCGTTACATCAAACCAACAAGACAAATACTGCCAATACCAATTGGATGGTTATACCCGGTTTGTGAATGCTTGTTGAATTTCTGGTTTTGAAGCATATGGCAATTTACCCAGTTTCATTTCAGCAAAGTACTATGCAAATTTGCGCTGAGCGGAGGCACAAAAAAACACAGCTACCCTTTCAACAAAGGATAACTGTGTTAAAGTTATTATACCCGAAATGGGATGCCTGCTATTTTACTTATTCTGCTTTTTCTGTGCGCATCCCATACACCTTCCGGCCGGCATAGGCAATTGCCAGTGTAAGCAGTATAAATGTACCGCTGCCAACCGGAGCTGATGGCTGATCGCCAACTTTAGTATTTGAACCAGTTGGTGCGCCGCCGTTATTGGGATGAGGCGGTTGTGCCAGCATCAGCAAAGGTGCTGTTATAAGTAAAGCGGCTATGAGTGATATTTTAAAATTGCGTTTCATACTATATTGTCGTTTCGTTATTACTTTTTTTTAATTGAAGGGTTTGAAGAGTGTGAAGGGTTTAAGGGTTATCAGTATGCTTTTTTCGCCTCTCTCCCTTTGTCCGTCATTTCTTTACTGTATGTATACTTTCTTAACAACCGAACTCTCCTTGCTGATTACTTTCACAATATAATTACCGGTATTGGAAAGCTTGATTTCATTCATTCCTGCTGCCGATGGTTTGGAAGTAATAAGCTGACCGGCAATATTGTATATAAAAATATCACCTTTAACTTTTTCGTTTAGGTTGATAAAGACGGTTTGCTGGTGGCTGTATATGTTTGCTGTTGTATTTCCCGTTTCTCCTATTCCTAATGTGCTGAAATGCAGTTTAAAGCGTTGCTCATTTTCGCCTGTAGCCAAATTAAAGGTGTACGGATTTTTTGCCAGTTCCGTAAAAATACCGGTTTTGGTATCTTCGAGAGTTACAAAGTTCAGATCATTGATTTCAGTTGCAGCAAGGGTATAGGTTCCGCTTATTCCATGAATTCCTACAAAGACAATATTGGTTTCCGGCAGGGTATTTATTGAAAGCTCAGAATTGCCCATCGTGTAGATTTGAGCAGCTTCTGGTACATCGCCATAGAGTTTGTGCGCATCGTAAGCACCATCAAATTCCGCAGTGGCTTCCGGCAGGAACCTTACAACAGCCTGATCGGTATAGCTGTTGCCCGAAATCTCAACCCGGATAAGGTTATGCACAACTTCTTCCGAATTTTTGTAGAAGGTAGCCGAAGAATGTACACGTACAGAATTATCTAACAACAGGGTAGCGGGTGCAGTTGCTTCAACAAAGAATCCCTGGCAGGGAGCTATATATTTCTCATTATTGGTTGGGTTGCCAACGCCACCTGCATATGTAGCCCAGGTGGATGCATTTGCGTGTTTATAGATAGCATTGTTTAACCCGGATGGTACCGAAACCAGATCCCAGTTAATGCTCGACGGGTACGGATTTCCTGTGAGATTCCAGCCTGCACCGGATTTCGCAGCCGAAAAACTTTGGTTCCCTGAATTAAGAGTACCCGAGAATTCAGCTGTAAATGGATTTGCATCCGGCCATAGCGCATATCCTTGCATCACGTTTAACGGATCAGTTGTGGAAGTAATATCCGTATATGCATTGTTTTGTTCGTTATGCGACTGCAGATATTGACCGGTAAATATACCAGCCTGAGCACCTGAAACTGGTGAGGAAATAAGGTGCCATTCGTTGGCACCGATATCTCTCTTAACACTTGCTGAACCGGTTACAGTTCCGGTTGTAATAAGTGAGGCTCCTGAATTCACAGTTAATAATACGCCTGCATTGATTGTTAAATTTTTACAAGTGGCAGTAGTACTGATAACCGGGTCGTTTGCAACATCGGGAATTATAGCATTTAAAGCAGCAACCGGTACGCCATTGTCCCAGTTACCTGCAACATTCCATGCGTTGCTTTCGCTGCCATCCCAGGTGGTAGTAATATAAAAATATTGATTATGGTTAATAGCACCTGAAGTGTTCAGTGCTTCGGGCTGCCAGGCAAATCCAGAATAGGCAGTACTTGCACCCGCAAGTTGCAGCGAACTCCCTGCTGCTACATTTCCGGCTTCTGACACACCTATATCAATAGATGTAACTCCATTGGCAACTCCGGCAGTTCCGGTCATTGTACCCTCATAACTCAGGAACTGGCCTGGAACTAAGGTCCCGAAATAGCTTAATGCCATACCATCAGGTGCTCCATTTTGAATGCCAGAGGTATAGATATTATTAGTATAGAAGGTAAAATTACCAACCGTATTGCCAACAGTGAACTGATCAAGTGTTTTGGTGTCATAGACAGCACCTCCATTGCCATTGTATAAATCAACGCGAATTCCCGAAAGTGTAAATGATCCGGCATTCTCAACCACTATTTCAATAAATTCGCCAACATCGGCACTACTATTATCGTAATGAATTTCGTTAATCCAGGCATTGGGCATTGGAGGAGTATTAACCGTTAAAACTCCCGTTATACTCGAACTTACATTCCAGAACCCATTTAGTCCACCATAGACATAATCAGCCAGCCCCATTTTGAAACGGCTGGCATAATAATATGTCCCCTGAATGAGGCCGGGTGCAATGTTGGCCTTATATTCATCATTATTACCTGCATCTGTATTATAGGTTGCTGTTACCCAGGTCCATCCGGAGCCAATAGCAGGATCATTATTCGTTGAATTATATCCTATCCAGGCAGTAATTGCAGCACCTTGTCCGCCTGCGTCGGTAACGCCTGGTTCGAATACCTGAGCATAAACATTAAAAGTTCCGCCAGCAGTAATAGTGCCGGTGGCAGGCGACTGAAGGTTTGCCCAGTCAATCTGGTTTGCCGGGTTTACAGTTAGAGTGCCTGATGTGCCTGATGTCCATAAACCGCCTGTACCACCATAAACAAAGGGAGCAGCCCCCAACTGGAACCGGCTGGCATAGTAATAAGTGCCCTGTGATGTGATTGCTGCGCCTATGTTGGCCATATACTCATCATTATTACCAGCTTCACCGTTGTATAAGGCAGGCACCCAAACCCAGTTACTTCCGGTAGCCGGATCATCATTTACAGTGCTATATCCGATCCAGGATAAAATTCCTGCACCCTGACCTGCATTATTGGTTATTCCAGGTTCATAAACTTGTGCATACACGCTAAATGCATCTCCCAGATTTATTGATCCTGTAGGCGGCCATTGCAGGTTACACCAATCGATCTGTGGAGGAGGGGCTGTGGTTGCCTGGCTATTGGGATTATTGGTTGCTGTTGTGGTAAGATATTTTGTAGTAGCTCCGTTACCGTTGTATTCATAAACTCTGAACCAGTATGTTGTGCTTGCGCTTAATCCTGCAACACCAACAGAATTCCCGGAGCCGTTATAAACCACCTGTTCACCACTGCCGCTATAAACTGTGTTGACTGTTGGATCACTGCCATCAGCAGGAGCTGTGAAACTGTTAGAAGTGTTCATAATAACAATCCGCTTAGCACCATCGCCATTAGTCCAATTGGCAGTCATACCGGTTTCCCCAATACTACTGAAAGTGATTGCTGAAGCTTGGGTTGTAGGAGGTGAAACTCCAGTTATGGTAGCTGAAAAATTAATGTTATCAAGTCTGTTATTTCCAGTCCCAGAAGCACCTGAAAGTGTTAACTTAATATAAACACCAGTTTGGTTATTTAACGAAGAGATTGCTGAAAAATTTACTGATTGGGTGGAAAAAGTTGTGGCGTTTCTTCCAGTTATTGTGGATTGTGTATTAAAGGTTGTTCCATCAGTACTATAAGACCAAACATGTGTAGAAAATCCAGTAGCAGTTCCCCTGGTATCATAACTAAGATTAAGTTGCTGATAGCCAATAGTAGAAACCTTAAAAACAACACTCTTTCCGTTGTAAGAATTTGGGGAATTAACTAAAGAATAAGCTCCTGTAGCTGTAGAAACAGAACATAATGAGCTTGCTGGATTAACTCCAGCAAAGTATTGTCTGGAGGATGCATCTGACCAATTATCTGAACTATTAGAACCATCAGCATAAAAATTAGATGAGGCTTGTAGAGTTCCACATTCTGCTGCTAATGTATTAGGTGCGTTACCTGTTGTTGTAGGATAGGTCCATGCTGCAATGGTTGTCTGCCCCCACCCCATTCCCGGGCAAAGCAACAGTACCAAAAGTGCTGCTAATGCACTTAATTTCTTTATTGTGTGTATTTTGTGTTTCATAAGGCGTGTTTTATAATGTTAGTATGGCAATTTTAAACGATTCAGTTTTCTTTGGAAATGCTGTGTCTGTTTTTATAACTAGTCAGAAACAAGTATTACGCTGTAGTTGGCAGTTTATGGATGATCCCACCAGTTGTAGGGATTAAACATAATCCCGGTTTCGGGATCACTTCTAAACGCGAAAAATGTTTGATTTTAAGAATGCAAATATAGGTTATACTCTGTTACTCAGTATCAAATTGTGTTAAATATAAGTTATTATTTATTTCTGGGAAATAGGCACGAGGACTCAGAATTGCAGTGTCAGCGTAATCTCACTGGCTCAGATTTTACCGTTATATTTCCCTTGCTGCACCGGCTGAGAATCTGTTATTGCAAAAATCAGGAAGCTGAGGTTGCTTAAAATGATAGTAGCGTGATTCAAAAACACCAAAGAGCCTTAGTGTCTAAACTCTTAAGTTGACGTATTTTTTGGCACAATATTCATTTCTATTAATTCAAAAAGCAAAATTTAAAGTTCAGAGTTCAAAGTTTTTGGTCATACAAACCTTCAAGGAAGTTGTTCCCCAACAGATGTTCTTATTCTGCTTTAAAAATATTTTACTCTTTGAACACTCTTTTTGAATTTTACTTTTTGAATTTTGAATTATTTTCTTTTTTGTTCTGGTTTGTCCAGGTTAGTGCCTTAAAAATAATATTAGTGTATTTTTTGGCAAAACATTTAAAGTGAGTTTTTAAATATCGAATAATGAACAAGGAATAATGAATTTCGAAGTTATGAAGCTATAAAATTAGTGCCGCTATCATCATTATTATTTATTCAATTCCATTTAGGGTCTTTTACTTCATTATTCGATATTCATTATTCGATATTTATTATTCAAATCCCGTTTTGTTCTGGCTTGTCCAGGTTAGGTATTGAAAAAGTGACTCTTAAGAAATACGGCACTATTTAAAAAGTGCGCAATCAGGCTAATATCGCCACAAACAAAAACTCTTAGCTTTTCATCTCCTTCACTGCTTTCCGGTTATCTATAGTTTTTTTACCACCATACAAGCCAGCCAATCCTATAAGCAATAACATTCCCTCGCCAACCGGTGCGCCGGGAACAGGATCATTTTCAGTTGAACCATGTCCTCCTCCAGGAGGATGAGGTGGCTGAGCTAACAAGGTGAAAGGTACAATTATCAGAAATGCGGCTAGTATTACTATTTGAAAAATGTTTTTCATGATTTTTTGTATTTCGGTTTGAAATAAGAACTTAAAATCCTTTAAGCTTTTTGGGGACTGAAAATTGGAGTATGAGAGTCTACCAATTATATATCACCCGGTATGGTTGCAGTTGCATGGGTAAAGGGTAAATGTTTTTTTATCGAATTAACTTTTTGTATGTTAGATGAAAAACCACAATGAAGCATTATATAGGAGATTAATTAGCTTTTAAAGGTAATGAGCGTAATCCTAAAACAGTTGTGCAGTAATTTGTGTACCAGTTACCTGACTATACGGGCGGGAAGAGGGAATATCAGAACGGCGAACCAGTTAACAAGAAAAATAGTACATCAATACAAGTTCTTCTGAACCAGAAAATATTTTTTTACAAAGATAAGCTGTAATTTGCTCTTTTGGACAATTATTTAATTTATATTTAAAATTGCGAATGATGTCATCCTTTCAAATAGGGGTAATACCAGAATTTCACGCTTTGTTTAAATATAAAAATCCCTCTTATTCTCCTGCTGATTTCAGCAAAGGAACAAGAGGGAATTAATACCAGTATCCTTTTGCAGGATATTCAGCAATATGCTTACTTATTTTATCATTACTTTCCTTGTATATGTGCCAGAATTGGTTTGGATATTAACCAGGTACACTCCGGGAGCCAAAGTCGGTAAACTTATGCTTTGCGAATTGGATGCATCAAGCTTATATGTGCCGATTATCTGACCGCTCAGGCTGAAAAGGTTGACTTTTCCGCTCTGCATTGTGCTTTGGTTAATATACAATTTGTTGTTTGAAGCATACACCTCAACAGCATTATTAGCTGTTTCAGGATTTATTCCGGTTGATGATACGAAATTCAGAACAAACCTATTAATGTCGTCCCCTTCGGCAGAACTGAATGAGTAAACAGGGTTCTGTGTAAGATTGGTTTTTGTGCCTGTTTTATTATCGGTTAGATACACAGTTAAATCAGGGATCATGTTTTTCGTATCCATCTCAATAGTGAAATCGCTGGCACTGTTCCTGGCAAAAGCGAAAGGAACTGCCACATTACTGTTTAACTCCGGTAAAGAGTTAACTGAAAGCTGATCATTGCCTGCAAGAGAGTAAAATTTAGGACCAAAGCCACCAAGGTAATGTCCATCGAATTCAGTATCAAAGTCAATTGTACTATTGGTATTGAGTAAAATAGTACTTTGTTTGGCCGTTTTCCTGTCCTGAGCCGATGCTGTAAGTTTAACTGCATTGGCAGTGAGGGTGTTTTTATACCACGGAGTATAAGTATCATCATGTATCCTGGCAGATGTTGGTATAGTAAGAGAAGCACCAGTAGCAAGAGCTTCAATCATAAAACCATTCATTGCCGGTATGATTTCGCCTTCACTCAAGGCAACATAATCCTGACCTGCATCGTACCAAACCTGACAAACCCCGCCTACATCGTTTGTAGTCCAGCCAGTAAGCCATTGCAGCGCACAGGGATAGGGGTTACCAAGCAAGTTCCAGGAGTAATAAAGGGAACTCATGGTAAGTCCTGATTTTGTAACATTTGATGCGTTGAGAGCACCTGTAAATTCTTTGGTATCATCCAGCTCATAAGCAACATCGTATCCACGGCCAACCACAAAATTGGTTCCCGGATTTATAACGTTAAAGAATGGAGCTGTAGTGGTGTTTTTAATATTAACCCATGTCGCAGTCGGCTCATCCCATGCATAGAAATCATAATCACCGTCAATTCCACTGGGTGTCCATTTTCCATTTATGGGTTGGGCGGAAACAGGAGCGGATAAAAAGTGCCATCCGAAATTCCAGCCGGACCATTCGGCCGCAACGATATAGCGTTGAACTGTCGCGTTAACTCCCGAATTAGGGTGGATGAGAGAAGCGGATCCGCCTGGATCGCTTTGAAGAAGAAGGCCGGTTACACCTGCATTATTGGTGATATTGCCAATTACAGTAAGAAAATTTCCGGCCGGAACTATAAATTGGCCAGCAGTGATAGTGAAGGTGTTGTTAATGGTCACAAGAACACAATTTGAATAAACTCCGCCTCCACTCTTGTTTACAACAATATTATAAAATGTTTGAGTTGATGCTCCCCCATCAATTGCCTGGTCGACTGTTCCATTGAAAACTAATGTATTGTTTCCGGTAACCGTTGCTTCGTTATTATACAGGGTGCCCTTTAAAGTGTGCGTATAAGCCATGGCAGCGAAAGTAATACCCATATTCAGAGTTAAATCACCCTGGATATCAAGACCACTCTGGGCTGTTTTGATGCCGGTTCCGGAGAGGGAAAGATTTCCATAACCAGGTGAAGCAATATCAGCAATGGTTTGATTTGCTCCAATATAGTCAACCGTACTGCCAGCTTCGAGTGTGACGGTACCAAAACCGGAAAGGAATATCGTAGGTGTACCAGCTCCTGTAAGTTCGAGTGTTGCTCCGTTTTTTAATTCAAAGGTTCTGTCTGGATTGCCAACAATACCGTTAGTAATCGCCCCGGTATTGAGTATGCCCGATTGTACACTTACATTTCCAAGCACCCGTGGTGCTGTAATCGAAACATCAAGAGTGGCTGTGGCTGTATTATTAAAATGCAGGTTGTAATATTGGTACAACCCTCCACCCATTATGCCAGTCTGTGCAACTGAGCCTTTGAAATTCACTGTGCTTCCTGTTGTGAGAGTAGCCTGAACAACATCACCACCCGTAATACTCCCATCAAGATTGAGTGTACCGGCACCGGAAAAAGTAATGAAACTACGCACTGTATTTGCCCCCATAACAATATTGCCCGAAACGTTAGCTGTTCCTGTGCCGATCAGAAGGCGGGTAGTGCGATTGTTGTTAGTTGTTGTAATGAGTGTAATATTGGTGCACGACAATGTACCGCCGCCTACATCAACAGTTTTGTGAGCATTGGTGCCCGTGCCTGCATTAACTAAAATTGCACCGGTTACAGCCAGACTGTTAGTTCCGCCCAGGGTTACCCCACTTGCCAGGGTACCTGCATTTATTGTAAGGCTTAAACATGCAGCATTTACGTCAACGGTTACCGTTACATTATTGTTAATAACTACATCGTCAAAGGCAGTAGGAACCGGATTCCCTCCCCAGGTTGCAGTGTTACTCCAGTTACCTGTTACGCTTGCCGTGCGGGTAACTGCCTGAGCCTGAGTTGTAATAGTTACCATCGCCAGTATAACAACCACAAGCTTAATTGAAGAAAGTATTATTTTTTGCATAGGAAGATTTATTTAGCGTGTGAAAAGTAAGAACTTTACATTCTTGATTTTAAGACTGTCGCCTGAATATTTAAGAATTTAACCAGGAATACGTGACGTGAATAGTTTGTTTTGAGGACTCCAATAAAAACATTCCAACAAAAAGTAGTATCAGGCGTGAACGGTATTTTGCAGTAATGTCAATCTGATATTTTTCCAGAATTAAAGAACCGGGAAATCCCGGCAATTCTTAATTCTCTGTGCGTAATGATTTTCGTAAATCATACACTTTTTTGCTACCATACAAGCCTGCCAGGCCAATAAGTAAAAATACACCTTCACCAACTGGTGCACCAGGAGGAGGTTCGTTACCGATTCCACCATGTCCTCCATCCGGAGGTGGCGGTGGTCCGCCAGGCTGAGCCGTGCTGGCAGTATGGATACTCATTAACAACGCGAAACTTAAAAAAGTGATGAATAGCCGGATATGTTTTTTCATAGTAAAGTTGGTTTCTCAGGTTCAAAAAAGATTGGCAGGGGTGCAAATATATGATTTATTTTCCAGAAACGATTTTTTTATCAACAAATTTAAATTGTTTTTGACCATTTTAATTTGATGCTCTATTTGATGTAGTTGAACAAGTGTTATAAGGAAAGAAGAGAATAAAATCAATTGTATTCTGTTTTCAGAGCGAAATTCTTACTTCATCGTGTAAAATAGCTTTGTATTAACTGATCTGTCAGGTATTTTGTTCAAAATGCACTGTCGAAGAACTTATTTTGGGATTATTTTTAGTATTAAAAGATGAATTAAAACAGCTAATTAGTAGTACAAAATTATTTGAAGCAACGCTACTGACTCATATGTCAGCAATAAACATGCTAACCGATCGGTATTTAAGCTAAAAAATGAGGTTGAAGTAATGTCCCTGAATTGGTAGATAGGTTGCTTTCATTCTGAAATGTACTTATAATCCTGATATACTGTTAATTATTGAACGTGGTAAAAACAACTTTCCGGCAAAAGCTAATGCTTTCCGGTAACTTTTCGATCCGACAATCCAAAGATAAATCTTTCTGGATTGTTGTAATGTTTATATCCGTAACCAATATAGAAGCACTTGCATGAGCACCTGAAAAAGGTTTGGAGAACAAAGATAATATAACTTTAACAAAAAGAATTCCTGATTTCAAAATAATTTTATTTTTTTTTCAAAAACAATTTCGCATCACATTCAGTTTCTGGGAAGAATGGATCAATTCAATCAATAATAGTATGACTAAAATTCATTGTATTTTATTTGTTGAAGTGCAGGCATTCAGAAAATCTCTCTCTCTTTTTCTTTGCTTTTTGCATGATCAAAAAGCAACAAATAACATTATTCGACCTGTTTGCCTTCAGAAGAAAGTAATTTTAATTTCACGGGTACTTCGGTCTTCTGACTTCGGTCTTCCGGCCCCTAATAGTTAAATTCCATTCCATTCGAGGTAGAACCACGTTTTACAACGGAATATTTCCGTGTTTCTTAGGCGGATTGGTTTTGCGCTTATTCTGAGTCATTTCAAGTGCCTGAATAAGTTTGAAGCGGGTTTGCCGGGGGTAAATAATTTCGTCAATATATCCTTGCTCGGCTGCTTTATATGGATTGGCAAAGGTTTCACGGTAATCATTAACGGCTTGTGAGCGGGCTTCGTCACTCAGTTTGTCGCGATGGATGATACTAACGGCACCATCGGCTCCCATCACAGCAATTTCAGCTGATGGATAGGCGAAATTGATATCAGCACCAATATGTTTGCTACTCATCACATCATAAGCCCCGCCATACGCTTTACGAGTGATAAGGGTAATTTTCGGAACGGTAGCTTCGGCGAAAGCATATAATAATTTAGCACCATGCTTAATAATGCCACCGAATTCCTGGTTAGTACCCGGCAGGAATCCCGGAACATCAACCAATGTAATCAACGGGATATTAAATGCATCGCAAAAGCGGACAAAACGGGCCGCCTTAATGGACGAATTGATATCGAGCACACCTGCCAGGGCTTGTGGTTGGTTAGCTACTATGCCGACACTCCGGCCACCCAGGCGTGCAAACCCTATGATAATATTCATAGCATACAAAGGCTGAACTTCGAAAAAGTTATGGTTGTCGACCATATCTTTAATAAGTTCCTTCATATCATATGGCTTGTTTGGATCTTCAGGAATGAGTGTGTCAAGTTTTTCATCGCTGCGGTTTATATCGTCGGTAGTAGCTTTGAAAGGCGCATCTTCCATGTTATTGGATGGCAGATAACTCATCAGTTCGCGCATCATCATCATGGCATGTTCATCGTCGGTTGCAGTAAAGTGAGCCACACCGCTTTTACTATTGTGGGTAATTGCACCGCCAAGTTCTTCTTTGGTAACTTCTTCGTGGGTAACAGTTTTAATTACATCAGGGCCGGTAACAAACATATAGCTTGTATTTTCGACCATGATGATAAAATCAGTAATAGCAGGCGAGTAAACTGCCCCGCCGGCACATGGACCGAGTATAGCCGAAATCTGAGGTACTACTCCAGAACTCATTACGTTGCGGTAAAAAATATCAGCGTAACCTGCAAGGCTTTCTACTCCTTCCTGAATACGCGCACCCCCCGAATCGTTGAGTCCGATTACCGGAGCACCCATTTTTATAGCCATGTCCATGATTTTTACAATTTTATCTGCATTGGCACGGCTCATGGTACCGCCAAAAACTGTAAAATCCTGAGCGAACACATACATCAGGCGACCGTCGATTTTACCATAACCGGTTACAACGCCATCGCCTGGTATGAGGTTCTTTTCCATACCAAAGTCCCGGGAGCGGTGCACAACGTATTTATCGAGTTCTACAAAAGTTCCGGGATCAAGAAGGTCGTTGAGGCGTTCGCGTGCTGTTTTGCGGTTAGCCTGATGCTGACGGTCGATGCGATCCTGCCCGCCACCAAGTTCGGCTACGCGGTTTTTTTCTTCCAGTTTTTTGAATTTAACGTTTTGACTCGACATGTATGATTTGTTTATTGATTTTTTTGTTTGATAAAGGTGTATAATGATCTGTTTCAGGGGTTAAGAGTACCGGAGTGCCGAAGTACCGAAGTGCCGGAGTGCCGGAGTGCCGGAGTGCCGGAGTACCGGAGTACCGGAGTACCGGAGTACCGGAGTACCGGAGTACCGGAGTGCCGGAGTACCGGAGTGCCGGAGTGCCGGAGTACCGGAGTACCGGAGTACCGGAGTACCGGAGTACCGGAGTGCCGGAGTACCGGAGTGCCGGAGTACCGGAGTGCCGGAGTGCCGGAGTACCGGAGTGCCGGAGTACCGGAGTGCCGGAGTACCGGAGTGCCGGAGTACCGGAGTACCGGAGTGCCGGAGTACCGAAGAACCATGTGCTTAAGTGTCTATCTGCTATCTGCAATCCGCAATCCACAATCCACAATCCGCATTCCACAATCCGCAATCCGCAATTTCTTTATTCCGCTTCTTTTATTTCAACCAGGATCTGGTTTCCATCTACT
>JBBQUX010000067.1:0-17454 GCA_038212135.1 Bacteroidales bacterium
TAAAAAATAAACTAATTTGTGTAAAATTAGGAAAGTTTCTTAATTTTGCCCCTCTGTTTCGGGGTGTTAGCTCAGTTGGCTAGAGCGCTTGCCTGGCAGGCAAGAGGTCAGGGGTTCGACTCCCCTACACTCCACCCGAAACATCAAGCAGTTATGATTATTTTCATAGCTGCTTTTTCATTGTTGCGTAATTAATAATAGTATACATTAGCAACTACTTATTGCAAAACATACAAATTTCGAACATAATCATCAACCCATGAAATTGCTCTGGAAGTAATTCAATAGGAACATACATTACCTTAAACAATTATAACCTTTACTCCTGCATCAGATAGTCTTTTCTCATCTTCTTCCGAAATACCGGAATCAGTAATTACAGTATCAATTCGATTGAGTTTGCATATAAAAGATAGGCTTTTGCGAAGGAACTTAGACGAATCTGTTACAATAATAACTTCGCGGGCAACTTCAATCATAACCTGGTTTAGATAGGCTTCTTCCAGATTAGGTGTGGAAATTCCATTCATGGTGTCGAAGCCGTCAACCCCCAGAAAAACCTTGTCGACAAAGAAATTTTTAAAACTTTTTTCGGCAAGCGGTCCAATGAGCGAAAGCGAATTTTTCCTCAGAACTCCGCCCGGAATTATCAGGTTGATATTTTGGCTGGAAACAAGTTGGTTGGCAATATTTAATGCATTGGTAATAATTGTGACATCTTTCAGTCCTGGTAAAAGATTCCTAATGATTTCGAGAGTGGTTGTACCCGAATCAATAATTACAGTATCGGAGTCTTTGAGCAATTTAGCTGCAGCTTTTCCAATGCGGCTTTTTTCGCTCATATTAAGTTTGTGCTTTTCGCCCAGGTGTTGATCGTAACTTACAACATGGGTAATGCTCATTGCACCGCCGCGTGCACGTATCAGGAGTTTTTTACTTTCGAGCTGCTCGAGATCATTACGAATTGTAACCTCGCTTACAACGAATTGCTTGCTCAATTCACCAACAAAAACCTTGTTATTGGCTGAAAGTAACTCCAAAATTTTTGCCCTGCGCTCAACAGTATTATGCTTATTATCTTCTTTCATCAATTATAAATTTAAACCTAAACAGATTAAAAAGAATACTTTTTTAAGTCAGATTAAATGCTCTGTTATTGGATTTTTCCTAGAAAATCCGGAACAGTTTTACAAAAGTAGTTATTAAAGTGTTCGAAACCTGATTTGATTTAAATAAAAAGGTTTAAAAAATTTAATTCTTTTATTCGGAATGATAAAAAATATTATATATTTGCATCGAAAGTAAACGAAAGCATAATTTTAATTTATCCTTATGAATATTACGGAATTTTCCGAAAGAGACCTTGAACATAAGGTCGGAGCTTTCACGAGGCAGGAAATATGGGGGCAACCCTATTTGTGGCAGGCTATTTATTCGCAGGCAATTGGCGAAAAGCAGTCAGTTTTATCATTTCTTAAAAATGCAACCTCTCATAAAGACCTGAATATTATTCTTACCGGGGCAGGGTCAAGCGCTTTTATTGGATTGTCCCTGGCCGGTGTTTTCAAAAAGTATATCAAAAGGTATGCAACCGCCATTTCTACAACCGACCTGGTTACACATCCGGCAGATTATCTGGATTCGGAAATTCCATTATTACTGGTATCATTTGCCCGTTCCGGCAACAGTCCCGAAAGTGTAGCCGCCGTGCGTATTGCCGACCAGATTTGCTCAAAAGTGTACCATCTTATAATTACCTGCGATCAATCAGGCAAACTGGCTCAATATGAAACAAATTCATCCAAATATGTTTTTGTATTGCCAGCTGAAGCCAATGATAAAAGCCTTGCTATGACAGGCAGTTATTCAGGTATGCTGCTGGCAGGTTTGCTAATAGCGCGGATAAGTCATATCATTGAACTGCAAACGCAGGTAGAAATACTGAGTAAATATGCGACGAAACTTCTGGATCAGGCTAAGGATTTCAGGCAACTGGCTGAATTGAATTTTGAGAGAGCAGTTTTCCTCGGTTCGGGTCCATTAAATGGAACAGCAACCGAATCGCACCTTAAAGTGCAGGAACTTACTGATGGTAAAATTATTTGCAAAAAAGATACATTTCTTGGTTTCAGGCATGGGCCGAAAGCGGTTGTAAATGGCAAAACACTTGTTTTTATGCTTTTTTCGAACCAACCTTATGTTTTGAAATACGAAACCGATCTGATTGATTCACTGAAGAATGGCCAAAAACCGCTTCTTCTAGCTGGTTTGATCGAATCTGAATTATCAGAAATAAATGTGGATCAGCTTTTTGTTTTGTCGGACAAAAGTAGCGCACTTGATGAAGAATTCCTGCCTGTGTGTTTTATTCTGCCAGCACAATTGCTTGGATATTACAAATGCCTTCAGCTGGGACTTGATCCTGATCTCCCTTCGTCGAGCGGAGCAATTTCGAGAGTTGTAAAAGGAGTTATTATTTATCCTTATAAAGTTGAGAATTAATGAACCGCTCCATCAGGGATAACGCATCGTCACTAAACCTTCCGCTTATGGATTACATCCTCCGGAGGGTTGATGAATTGTCAAATATTGATGGCGTTAAGCGAACAATATTTGCCGCTTGCCCAAATTCAATTTCGGTAATAAAAGCAGCTTTGCGATCGGCTAAACGCTGGAACAGCCCGGTAAAATTTGCCGCAACCCTTAACCAGGTAGATTCTGATAGAGGATATACCAATCTTACTCAGCAGGAATTTGTTAATACCATCAAACTCGAAGCTGCCAGATTAAACCTGGAAGTTCCGGTAATTATAGCGGTTGATCATGGCGGACCATGGCTGAAGGATATTCATACAACCGAAAAATGGAGTTTTGAACAATCATTTACATCGGTGAAAAAATCTTTCGAAGTATCTGTTGATGCCGGTTACGACCTTATTCATGTTGATCCTACAGTTGATATCACTCTTCCTTCAGGTGAAAATATTTCTATTGAAATAGTTGCAAATCGTACTCTTGATTTAATTGAACATACCGAAAACTTTCGCCGCTCAGGTGGATATCAGCGTATGGCCTACGAAGTAGGTACCGAAGAAGTACATGGTGGATTGGCTGATATGAAAACTTTCCGGAAATTTCTCGATCTTTTGAAAAAAGGATTGTTTGATCGTAATCTGGATGATGTTTGGCCATGCCTTGTTGTAGGGAAGGTTGGCACAGATTTGCATACTACAACTTTTGATCCCGAAACAGCAAAAGAACTTACCAAAGTTGCCCGCGAATATGGCAGTTTTATAAAAGGACATTATTCTGATAGTGTTACCAATCCTGAAGTTTATCCTTTATCAGGTATGGGCGCAGCTAATGTAGGGCCTGAGTTTACAGAGGCTGAATACAAAGGGGTGAAAGAACTTGAAATACTTGAAAAAAAGTATTTTTCTGAAGGTAGAATTGCCCGCTGTTCCGACATTGGAGTAACTTTACATAATGCTGTAGTAAATTCAGGACGCTGGAAAAAATGGCTTCAACGCGGAGAAGATTCAGAAAATTTCGAAAAATTATCAGCTGAAAGACAGGAATGGCTTATTAGTACCGGATGCAGATATATATGGCAAAATCCCGAAGTTGTTGCTGCCAGGACACAACTTTACAGTAACCTCGAAAACCTGGGAATACTTGCTGAAGAAATTGTGCTTTCGCATATCGAAAGTGCTATGGATAAATACTTTGCAGCTTTTAATCTGCGGAATTTAAATGAATTGTTATGAATACACAAGCAAAAATAGATGTGATTGTTGTAGGTGAACTTAATGTTGATATCATTCTGAACCAGATAGATCAATTCCCTGAAATGGGAAAGGAGATACTTGCGCAAAAAATGAACCTCACACTGGGTGGTTCAGCTGCTATATTTGCCAGCAACCTCAGTGTCCTCGGAACTAAAGTAGCTTTCGCCGGCAAAACGGGTAAAGACCAATTTGCTTCTCTTATACTCACCAGCCTGAATTCGAAAGGCGTTGATACTTCCAACATAGTTCAGTCGGAAACACTGAATACAGGCGCAACCGTTGTGCTTAATTACGATCAGGACCGTGCAATGGTTACGTATCCCGGAGCAATGGAAGATCTGAAACTTGGAGATATAAATTTCAAATACATGCATACTGCCCGGCACCTGCATTTTTCTTCCATTTTTCTGCAACCCGGAATAAGGCACGACCTGCCGGAGCTGTTCAAAAAAGCCATCACTCTTGGACTTACTACTTCGCTCGATCCGCAATGGGATCCAGCTGAAAAATGGGATGCGAACCTCTTGGCATTGCTTCCTTTCCTGTCAGTTTTTATGCCGAATATGAAAGAATTCCAATTTCTGACCGGTACTAATTCCATGGAAGAAGGCATTGAAAAAATAAAGGAAATTTCGCCTGACCTCACACTTGTTGTTAAAGATGGTGCAAATGGCGCTTATGGCTGGACCCGCTTCGAAATGCTACATCAACCAGCTTTTTTAAACGAAAATGTAATGGATTGCATTGGAGCCGGCGATAGTTTTAACGCAGGATTCATCCATAAATTTACACAAGGATGTTCACTTAAGCAATGCCTTGAATTCGGGGCTTTGACTGGTGCCGTTTCAACTACAAAAGCCGGGGGAACTAGCGCATTCGCAAATCGGGAAATGGTAAAAGAGCTGGCTTCCAAACATTTCGCAAAACAAATCTGAAAAACAAACGTGAATGACTCTGCAAGAAAAATTAGTACAATATAAAGGAGAAGGCAGGGCGATACTTGCCGCTAACTTTTACAATTTCGAAACCCTGGCAGGAATTCTCAAAGCTGCTCAGGAATTGGAAGAACCAATTATTCTGCAGCTTTCCGAAAGTTCAATCAATTACCTGGGACTCGAAGTAGCTGCAAAACTGGCACGCGCCGGATTGTCGCAATACGGCGTCGAAGGCTGGCTTCACCTCGATCATGGTGCCACGCCTCAGCTTGCGCTTCGTTGCCTCGAGGCCGGGTTCGACAGCGTAATGATTGATGGAAGTGAAAAACCATTTGAAGAAAACATCAGAATCACACGAAAAGTGGTTGAAATGGCCCAATCCTATGGCGCCAATGTGGAAGCCGAACTTGGATTTATTGCCAAACTTGGCCAGGATCAGGATACTGATGGTTTTACAAAACCGGAACAGGCACGCGATTTTGTTGCTCACACTGGCGTAAATGCACTTGCCGTTGCCATTGGAACTGCTCATGGATTTTACAAACAGGAACCTAAACTCGACCTTGAAAGACTAAGCCAGATCAATGCAATTACACCAGTACCGCTTGTGTTGCATGGCGGATCAGGAATACCCGACGAAATGCTGCGAAATGCCATCAGCAGGGGAATTGTGAAAGTAAATCTTGCCACCGATTCGAAAAACACCTTTATGAAAGAACTCAAAAATGTGCTTTTTAACACTGACGAAATCGATTTGCGCAAAACTTTCCCACCGGCAATTGAAGCAGTAAAAGAACTTATCATACGCAAAATGAGGCTTATAAGCATGAAGTAACATCCTGAAAAATGAAAAATCGAATCAACTTATTTGCATTTCTCTTATTATTTAGCCTTGCTGCCTTTTCGCAGCAGGAAGCTGCTGATAAATTGCTGTTAAAAAACTTCCGTCCGGTTTCAATTTATGCAATCCCGGTTACAATTCCTGCCAAAGCTAAATTTCCGGTTATAGATATGCACTCTCATGCCTATGCCAATAATGAAAAGGAACTGGCAAATTGGGTTAAAACAATGGATGAAATGGGAATTACAAAAACCATTATTCTTACCGGAACTTCGGGTGCCCAGTTCGATTCGTTGATTGCCGTGTATGGAGAATACCCGGATCGTTTCGAACTCTGGTGCGGTTTTGATTATACAGGATATGATAAACCCGGATACGGTCCTGCCGCTGTAAAAGAACTTGAAAGATCTTATACTAAAGGAGCTAAAGGAGTTGGTGAACTTGGAGATAAAGGTGAAGGCGAACTTTACTCCAAACCCATTGCTGGATATGGGCTGCATATCGACGATGCCCGGATGAAGCCACTGTTACAGAAATGTGCCGAATTGCATATGCCTGTAAATATTCACATTGCTGAGTCGTACTGGATGTATCTGCCTTCCGACAGTACCAACGATGGTTTGATAAATGCTGCCACCTGGAAAGTAAACCTTAAACCCGGAATGCTTGATCATGGTCAGTTGATTCTGTCGCTTGAAAATGCAGTTCGCGATAACCCTAATACATTATTTATTGCCTGTCACTTTTTAAATTGCGACTACGACCTTTCAAAAGCAGGTGCCTTATTGGATAAATATCCAAATATGTACCTCGATATTGCAGCCCGTTATGCTGAAACAGCTACGATACCTCGCTATATGTCAAAGTTTTACGATAAATACCAGGACCGTCTATTATACGGTACCGACATGGGAATGGATAAAGAAATGTACCAGGTTACCTTCAGGGTGCTCGAAACATTGGATGAACATTTTTATGAAACCGACATGTTTGGCTATCACTGGGCCATGAATGGTTTTGGGCTAAGCGATGAAATATTGAAAAAACTTTACTTGTCAAACGCTCAAAAAATCCGGAAATATGAAAATGAACGGTAGATTTTGCATCGTCCTTTTGAGTGCCATTGCACTAGTTGTAATGGGTTCCTGTGTAAAGACTGATAAGGTTTTTCGCAGTGGGAATCTGAAAATTGAAATGAATGATCAGATGCAAACCAGAGTGAGTTCTGATTCATCTGCCATACCTTTAATGGAGGGTTTTCAATCTTCAGAATTCATAGTAACAAATGGAGATACAATTGCAGATTTCAAATTGGAATCTTCATCCGTTAGCAGTGTGAATAATTTTGCCGGCAAGGGAAAATCGTGGAAATATGTTGGAAAATCTGAAAATGCAGACACTAAGCTTACCAAAATAGTAACGGTTTCAGCGTATGACAATTTTTCCGGTTGGGCTTTCTACACTGTTCAATATGTAAATACCGGAAGCGAAGATATGCTGATAAAAAAATGGGTGAACCATTCCTATAAAATTGAGAGCAACAAGGATGTGCCCGCTTTCTGGTCGTTCCAGGCAAGTTCGACAGGCGAACGTAAAAGCTGGGTACTTCCGGTTGATGCAGGCTTTTATCAGAAAAATTTCCTGGGTATGAATGATCCTGATTATGGTGGCGGAATTCCGGTTCTTGACATATGGCGAAAAGATGCAGGCATTGCCGTCGGGCATACCGATCTGAAGCCAAAACTTGTTTCGTTGCCGGTGAATATGGGGATAGATGCGACTTCCGCAGATATTGCCGTTGATTACACGTTCGAAACAGCCGATACACTGCATCCCGGCGATACGCTAAATACACTCGAAACCTTTGTTACTGTTCACAAGGGTGATAATTTTAATACGCTTCAGCAATATTCTGCTTTTATGCAGAAAAAAGGAATTGTGATGCCCGCGTCCGAGCCTCTGGCTTATGAACCCATGTGGTGTGCCTGGGGTTATGAACGCAAATTTACGCTTGCCGAAATCGTGGGTACGCTGCCAAAAGTAAAAGAAATGGGATTTACCTGGGTTACCCTGGATGATGGATTTCAACAGGCCGAAGGCGACTGGAATACGAATAAAGATAGGTTTCCGAATGGCGATGCCGATATGAAGAAACTGGTGGATCTTATTCATTCATATGGATTTAAGGCACAATTGTGGTGGGCTCCTATGGCTATTGATCCAGGCTCAAAACTATTGGCCGAAAATCCTGATTTCATTTTGAAAAATGCGGATGGCAGCCCTCAAAAAATCAGCTGGTGGGACAGCTATTACATGTCGCCGGTTTATCCTCCGGTGCTTGATCATACCAAGGCGATGGTCGATCTTTTCATTAAAGATTGGGGTTTCGACGGACTTAAACTCGATGGCCAGCACCTTAATGCCTGCCCGCCCGATTACAATCCAGTGCATAAATTGGGCAATCCCGAAGATGCTCCCGAAAGTGTACCCGATTTTTTTAAATTAATTTTTGAAACAGCTCAACAAATCAAGCCGGGAGCACTCATTCAGCTATGCCCTTGCGGTGACGCCATGTCGTTTTATAATTTACCTTATACCAATCAGTTTGTTGCTTCTGATCCGGTTGGCAGCATACAAATCAGGTCGAAAGGAAAAACTTTTAAAGCCTTGGCTCCCAATACAGCTTACTTTGGCGATCATGTTGAACTGAGTGATGATAAAAATGATTTTGCAAGCACCATAGGCATTGGTGGTGTTCCGGGCACTAAGTTTACATGGCCAAAGGATAATCCGTTTGTCACCGAAGGACACTTTGTACTGTCAGCCGAAAAAGAAATAGAATGGAAAAAATGGATTCAGATTTATAAAGCGCATATGCTTTCGAAAGGCGAATACCTGGGAGGGCTTTATGATATTGGTTACGACATTCCCGAAACGCATGTCATTCGTAAGTCGGATACGTTGTTTTACGCTTTTTATGCCAAGGATTACCAGGGAAAGCTTTCGCTGAAAGGTCTTTCGGATCAAGCATATACAGTTAAAGACTATGTAAATAATAAGGAAATAGGGATCATAAAGCCTGGAGAAAACTTACCGGATCTTTCATTTAAAGGTTATCTGCTAGTAATGGCATATCCGGAATCAAGTAAAAAATGAAATGATTTTAATAGTCTAACTATCATAATAACAACAATGTACAATAAATAACTACAAACCATCATTCACAAACCAAACCAACACTTAATCGTATGAGAAACGGACTTCGAAAAACGCGGATGCTTTGGATCTTGCTGGCAATTGTTTGCCTTACAATGCCTTCATTCGCCCAGATTGTCATCAAAGGCAGGATTACCGATTCAGGTAACAATCAAACTCTACCGGGTGCCACTATCGCTATCAAAGGCACCACTGATGGCACAACAACCGACCTGAATGGAAATTACTCCATCAATGTTACGTCAACCGACGATATCCTGACTTTTGGATTTATTGGTTACCAGCGCGAAGAGGTTAAAGTTGGTAGCCGGACAACCATTGATATTGCCTTGATTCAGGATGCTGTAAATCTCGACGAAATTATTGTAATGGGATACAGCGATAAAAAGCGTACAGAAATTTCCAGTTCTGTTTCTGTTTTATCAATGGATAAAACAAGGGATGCAACAACTGCTAACATAGCCAATATGCTCCAAGGTAAAGTAGCCGGGGTTCAGGTTGTTAGCGCCAGCGGTGCTCCCGGAAGCGAAGCCGAGATCAGGATACGTGGCGTTGCATCACTCAGCGCACCTAAAGGTCCGCTGGTAGTGGTCGATGGTATCATCGGCGGTAACTACGATCCAAACGACGTTGAAACCATTACTGTACTGAAAGATGCCGGTGCAACCGGAATGTACGGTTCGCAAGCCAATGGAGGAGTTATTATTGTTACTACCAAAAAAGGTAAGACCGACAAAGTTCAGTTCGATTTCAAGAGTACGGTAGGTTTCCGCATGGCTGATCATGGCAATGTTAGCATGATGAACGGTTCGCAGCTGTACGATGCGCAGAAAGAACTTTACCGCGATTATAATTCGGGAAAAATTGATATAGTCAAGTTTTACAATGAACGACCTCTCGAACTTGATTCGCGCAACTACAGCTGGATTGATGAAATGTTCAGCCCCGGACTGGTGCAGAATTATTACCTGTCAGCAAGGCGTAAAACCGAGAAGTTTGGCTATTATATAGGTGCTGCATATTTTAACGAGGACGGCACTTTTAAAAATACGAACTACAAAAAAATGAACATTCGTGCTAATACTTCATATACTTTTTCGAAGAGGGTAAGCGTTGAAAATAATATCAATGTCTCTGTCAACACTGGTACAACCTATGATTATATGGATATGTATTACACCTATCTCTCTATGCCATGGGATAATCCATACGATGAAAACGGTAAAGTTCGATACGTGGATGGAACATCACAGGATTGGTGGTCGAGGGATAAAATTAACCCGTTACATACCGTTGGAAATTCAGATCATAACTTCAAAGGTATGGATGTAAACTATGATTTTGTGTTCAACGTGCAGATAACGGATTGGTTATCATTTGTTTCGTCGAACAGAGCCAGTCTTTATTCTTCAAAATCGCACAATTTTGTTTCGCCACTTGCTGCAGGTACTTACCACAGCAAAGGGTATATTGCCGAAGGGAATGATTTGGGTTACGGTGGAATATCTACCAACCTCCTGAAATTCAGTTATAAAACCGGCGATCACTCTATCAGCGGTCTGGCAGGATACGAAGGACAGAGCAGCTATTATGAAACGCTTTTGGCCGAAGGAAAAGGTTTACCCGAAGGATTTGAAGTGATAAATGTAGCATCCAGCGAATATCTTATCGGCGGAACCAATGATAAAACTGTGATGACCTCATTTATTTCGCAGCTCAACTACAGTTATAAAGCCACGTATTTCCTTACCGGATCGTACCGTATTGATGCTACTTCCGCTTTCCCGTCCGATAACCGCACAGCTCATTTCCCATCGGTTGCCGCATCGTGGCTTGCCAGCAATGAGCATTTTCTAAAAGGATCGAGCACCGTTGACCTATTGAAATTACGTGTCAGCTACGGTATTACTGGTATGAAAGATATTGGCCCGTACCAGTACCTTGGACTTTACAGTCTGAATACGCAATACAACAGTGCAGCCGCAGCAGTTCCTTACCAGTTGGCTAATCCTAACCTTACCTGGGAAAAGACTCATCAGTTTAATGTCGGTGTTGACCTTGGACTGTTCAAAAGAGTAAGCCTGAACATCGATGTGTATAACAACATTACCAAGGATCTGCTTATACAGGTTGCTCAACCGCTTTCGATAGGATTTGAAAAGAAATGGGAAAACGTAGGCCAGGTTTCAAACAAAGGACTTGAAATTACGCTTTCGACTGTCAACATCAAATCCCAATCTTTTCAATGGACAACCGATTTTACTTTTGGTAAAAATACCAACAATCTCAGCGGTATAGGATCTCCGATTTACCGCACCGTTAATGGCATAGCACAAATATACAGGGACAAAGGCGAACTTTATATGTTCATCCTGCCCAAATGGATGGGTGTTGATCCGCAAACAGGAGCTCCTTTGTGGGAACACCTCGAAATGGATGCGAATGGAAATGTTACCGAACGTACTAATACCAGCGACTATGCCCAGGCAACGCCACAGGAAATTCATTCGGCATTGCCTGATTTCCAGGGTGGTATTGCTTCCAACTTGAAATATAAGAACTTCACGCTGAATCTGAATTTCTCCTACATGGTTGGAAATTACGTGTATAATTTTTCGAAGAGAACTATGGATAATGACGGTCATGAACCATATTACAACCAGATGGAATGGAAAGAAGGCTGGAGCCGCTGGACACAACCCGGTGACATTGCCGATCATCCCAGCGTTCAGAATTCAGCTCTGTCAACCGAAAACTCTTCAAGATACCTCGAAGACGGTAGTTACCTTAAAATCAGGAATATTACCTTGCGCTATGATTTGCCGTCCTCTTTTGTAAAAAAGATGAAGCTTCAGGGATTGGCAATTTCTGCCAGTGCCGAAAATGCTTTCACTTTTACAAATTACTGGGGACAGGATCCTGAGGTTACCATCAACTCATCTTCATGGGAAATGCCGGGAGTGTCAGATTTCAAGTACCCGGGCAACAAACAGTATGTCATCAATCTTGAAGTCAGGTTCTAATCATATGGTATTCTAAATCCGAAAAACAATGAAAAACAAGATAATATCACTTCTATTTGTACTTGGCATCATGTTCTGGAACACCGGATGCGAGCTTGATGTAGCTCCGGCCGATGCCATTAATACCTCTTCGCTGCTGAATACTTCTGATGGTTTGCTCAACGCAACCAACGGAAGCTATGCCCTTTTTAAGGACAACATCGAATTCGGAGGTTATGTTGATCAGAATAACAATTACCTGAGGCAGTATTTCCAGATGTCCGATTTTGCAAGCGACGATATCACCTGCGCGCAGGTTACCGAAGATCCGCTGTTTTACAGTTTCACTCTTACTCATTCGCCCAACCAGGCTAATTCGCGCTTCTTCTGGTACGTTTCGTACAAAATCATAAGCAGTGCCAATACGGTACTTGATCTTACTAAAGATGCCGGAAACTTAGACGCAGTTACTAGTCAGTTAGTGGGTGAAAACTACTTTCTGAGGGCTTTTACTACGTTTAACCTTTTGCGTTTCTATGCTCAGCCTTATTCCATTATTCCAGATGCACCGGGAGTAATCCTGCGCGAATCGGCCAGCGAAGAAGCTAAAAAAGCACGTTCTACCGTAAAGGAAGGTTACACTTTCGTAATTTCGGATCTGAAGAAAGCTGTTTCGCTTATGAATGCATCACGTGGGCCGCAGTATGCTTCAAAAGAAGCTGCCTATGCTTTGCTTTCAAGGGTTTATATGTATATGGAAGATCATCCAAACACCATTGCTTATGCCGATTCCGTGATCAATTCCAACAGGTATCAGCTCGAAACATCCGAAGGATTCAAAACCTATTTCCCTAAAGCTGCTTCATCTACTGAAACTATTTTTCTTATAGCCTTTACAAGTACCGATAACAAAGGGAAATTCGGATCAATCGCTTCCATGATTTATTCTGATGGAAACTCGGGCTGGGGCGAAGAGTTTGCTTCGCAATCCATTCGCGACGAAATGGCTCCGCATCCCGAAGATTCGCGCTGGGCATATATTGACACGTTAAGCGATGGAAGCGGAGGTGTTGAACAGAAAAATGGGATTGAAACCTTCTACATCAGTAAATTCTCATACCAGGATGGCGATCCTAACCTGAGTTCGCCGGTAATGTTCCGTCTGGCAGAGATATACCTGAACAGGGCTGAGGCTTATGCCAAATCTGGTGACGCCGACAATGCACTGGCTGATGTGGATATGATCCGCACTAACCGAGGACTTGAGAATGCATTGTACAACGGTGTTCTGCCGGGTGGTTCAACGGCTCTTGATGTAGTTCTGAAGGAACGCAGACTCGAACTTGCTTTTGAAGGACACAGATCTCTGGATGTATACCGTAACAAACGAACAATGGATCGCTCCTATTGGGGATATCACCTCACCGGACTGGTTGCTACCGATATTGACCTTACGAAAAAACCCGTAGGTTATGCCAATGAACTGGTTGAATGGACAAGCCCACGCATTATCTATTATATTCCTGTAGATGAGGTGCTTGCGAATCCACTTTGTGCCCAGAATCCATAATCAAGATGTTTTGGTTCTTAAATTAAATCGAAAGACAATGAAGACAATACTTAAATACAGCGCAATAATTCTTGTATTGCTGGCAATAACAACTGCTTGCAGCAAAAAAGAGAAATATACTGATATCCCTGAACAGCAGGCTTTTTTCAGCTATACAGCCGACAGTTACGTGGTTACTTTTACCAACGAATCGAAAGTTACCGGAACATATAACTGGGATTTTGGCGATGGAACCACATCAACAGAAGCAAACCCGGTACATGACTTTGGGAAAAAGGGAAAATATCTTGTTACTTTAACAGTTGCAGGATCAAGCACAACGGAAGCCAGCACTGTGATGCTTCTTGATAAAACTTCGAAAGTAAAGCTTGATGATGGCACGCTTTCCGACTGGGATCTTATAACTAAAAATGTTGTGATTTCGGGTTCTGATGGAATGGGCGTGAAAAAAGGTAAATTCGATTATGATGCAAATTATATTTACATCTATATCGAGCAGGCCTCAACCATTGCCGATGGTACAATTTTCAGCCTTTTTATTGATAACGATATTACTATGAGTACCGGATTTATCCTTGGAGCATTTCCGGGAGTGGGCGCCGAAAGCTATTTCGAAGGTCAGATTCCAATTCCTGAACCCTGGTTTGATACTTATAAATACAGCGGAGACGGATCCAATTGGGCCTGGGATTATGTGCAGGCAGGTGAGTTTTATAAAGTTGGTCATTACGAAGAAAGTGGCGGCCTTCTTAAATATGAACTTGCTGTTTCCCGTACAAAAATTCCGGGTCTAACAAACGAAGCAATCCGTCTTGCGATTATTGTAATGGATAGCGGATGGTCCGATTTTGGCTATATGCCCGATAAAAATACAAGCGGGTATTTGCTGATGATGAATGAATAATAAACATTGTTTACCGTTGCAAACGAATGACTTTATAGCCATAAAGTTGCGTCGGTAAACTTATTTCCTGCATACAAAATGCAGTATTGGTTGGTTGAACAGGCACCCCGGTTTGAGGCGGGGTGCTTTTTTCAAAAATAGTAAAAACATCAGGTTCAGTATATTAGGGATAGAAAGCGTTTTTGTAATTCTGAATTAAAAAATGGAAAGTTATAAATCAGTTATTTTTTTAGTACTGTTTCAGCTTTTACTGATTGTAGGCTGCTCCGGGCAAGTTACCTATTATGTAAACGGAACCTCAGGCAATGATGCGAACGACGGTCTGTCTTCTGCTTCAGCCTGGAAAACCATTCAAAAATCATTCAATACCGCCACTCCCGGAAGTATTGTATATATCAGCGGAGGAATTTATAACGAGCAACCCGAAATGAATGTGAGCGGAACTGCCGGTAATCCGATTGTATTTTCAGCGGCTACAGGGGAATCTGTTATTCTTGATGGAAGTTCGATGGGTGGAAATACTATGATTTCGATTATGGATCAGAGTCATATTCGGGTCCGGAACCTTACTGTGCGGAACCTGGTTCGCAATTTTGCAGTGGGTATTTTAGTCGAAACCAGTGAAAATGGTCGTGTGGATGATATTCAGTTTAAAAACATTACCGTAACCAATATCAACTGGACCAACGATCCTACTGTAATGCCGGGATATGAAAATAATTCAAACCCGTTTCTCATATACGGAAAAGGAATTACTCAGGCTAATGCAATCAGTAGTGTGGTGGTTGACAGTTGCGAAATTTTCAATAACATTACCGGGTACAGCGAAAACCTGACGTTTAACGGAAATGTTGACGGAGCTGTAATTTCGAACAGCAAAATACATCACAACAAAAATATCGGAATCTGTATTGCGGGTAATTATAATGCCTGTTCGGTGCCGGAATTTGATCATGCCAGGAATGTCCATGTTTATGGCAACACGGTTTATAACAATATTTCGCAGGCTGCTACTAGCGCTGGAATTTATGTCGATGGAGGCCACAAAGTTACCATCGAACGCAACAGCACTTCACATAATGGAGTTGGAATTGAAATTGGCTGCGAACGCGACGGCTTAACCGACAGTTGCATTGTACGCGATAATATCGTATTCGATAATCTCGACTGGGGAATCGGTATTGGCGGCTACGATTCTGGAACTTCCGGCCAGGTTTTATATACCAAAGTGAGCAACAATACCTTGTATATGAATACAGTAAATAATTCGGGCATGGGCGAATTCTATATGCCGAAAGCTTCTCACTGTAGTTTTACAAACAATATTATTTACACTTCAGGCCAGAATATCTTTTACACTTTTGATGCAATTGATCCACAGACCGATAATGTGTTCGATTATAACTGCTGGTACTCGCCGGTAAACGATCCATCAACGGTTACAGTAAATTACAGAGGTGAAACAATCAGTTCTCTTTCTGCTTTCCAATCTGCTACAGGATTTGAGTCGCATTCGTTATACGGCAATCCGCAATTTAACAATCCGGCCGTCGTTTCACCTGATTTCCGCCTTATGGAAAGCAGCCCTTGCATTGATACAGGCGATCCATTTTACAATCTATCAGCGGGAGAAACCGATTTCGGCGAATTACAAAGGATATACAATAACAGGATTGATATCGGGGCTTATGAATTTCGTGGTCCAGCTGCAACCGGCGAACTGTTTGGGAAAAACAAATTTTTAATTTATCCGAATCCATGTAAACAAAATGTTTTCATACAGGGAATAGAGGATGGAACAAGTATAAAAGTGACAAATATTTTTGGTCAAAATGTAAGTGAAGGAAACTATACATCTTCCGGGTATGATATTTCAAATATTGTAGAAGGCATCTATTTTGTAACCCTAATAATAAATGAAAGGGAACAAAATACAGTCAAACTGCTTGTACGGCGAAATTGAATTTCAGCAAATCTAGCTAAACGTATTGGAAACAAAGTATTTGACGTTGCAAATTAATCCCTGCAATCAGAATAATTATATCAATTTAAATATTCTGGAGCTTAGCTCATAGAAAAGTGTTTTTTCCAGGTCCATAACTTATAGTGACAGTATAAACATGGCAATAACCGCCAGTACCAAACCGATTAAGAGCATCGCTCCGGGGAAAACCGCATAAAGGATCAGCGAAAGTACAATTGTAATAACCGGTGCAAGTCCAGTAAGCGGCACCACAATAATTGCTTTTCCGTACCGTAAAGCATACACCAGCATTAGCGCCCCGATGGAGTTCAGTACATGAATTAAAGCGGCTAAATACGGGCCTTTAAATCCCCAGTTAATTGGCAGGCTAAAGTCGGTCATATACCACGCGAAAGGCGATAGGAGCAAGGCAGTAATAGCCATATAAAAGAAAATGCTTTCGGCCTTCATGGTTTCGTTCGAGAATTTCATAACGTAAGCCTGTAAACCCCAGGCTGCAAAAACCAGCAGCGACAACGCAAGCCAGAGGTAGCCCCGCGAATCGGAAGCGCCTGGTTGCTGGTACGAAAGGAAGTAAATAGCAACTAACGCAATTCCGATTCCGGCCCATTTAAGGAAAGATGTCCTTTCTTTCAGAATCAGAACAGATAAAAGAATAGTGAGGGTAGGGTAGAGCGAAATAAACGGGAAAATGATATATGCAGGTCCTTCTTTTAATGCCTGGAAAAGCAACAGTTGTCCACCGGCTCCAAGCAATCCAACGGCAGAGCCAAGAATTATAGAGCGTTTATCTGTTTCAATCTTCCATTTTACCAGGTATAATGCCACAATCGCACATGGAATCATGGTGAGCGCCCAAACTATGTAACCCAAAGTAGGCGGAAACCCGGCCTTTTGCGGGACTTCAATCAGAGCGCCCCATACACCCCAAAATATTGTAGTTATAATTGCATAGGATAACCAAGTACGATTTGCTTTCATAAATCATCTATTGTTTAAACGAAGGCAAAAATAAGATTATAATCTTACAAAACCTTATTATATATTTTTCAATTAGAAATATTTCGTTAAATCAGCTTGCTAATTCCCGCTTTCGTTAGGGATAGTGAAATAAAACACTGAACCTTGCCCCGGATCGCTTTCGACCCAAATAGTGCCGCCCAGCATTTCGATATACGCTTTGGTGATTGAAAGTCCAAGACCTGCGCCATCGT
>JBBQUX010000068.1:0-17280 GCA_038212135.1 Bacteroidales bacterium
AAATAAAAAAGGAAAGAGGAATTTTGTAAGGAGGAGTTGGGGGTTGGGATTTAGGGGTTGGGGGAATGGAATCTGGAATGTAGAATCTGGAATGTAGAATCTGGAAGCTGGAATCAGGAAATAATAAACTGAAATCAGGGACAAAGCCTTGATTTTTGCCGACGAGACTTTTAAACCTGAAACCACCTGAAACTCTTCAACCTCTTCCAAAATTCAATAAATCAATCTTCAATATTCTGGAAAGCAACAAATAGAGTTCTGGATTATATGTCTGGAATTCCTTTGGCTGCTCAAAGAAACACTCAACCGCCACCGAAAAGAATTCTTCTACATTTGCTGAAGCGTATGACCGGAAAAAAGAATTGTTTCCTCTTTCAATATTCTGAATTTCTACACTGGCCTGGTTTTCAAATTCCCGCATAGTTTCTTTGTCAAAAAAATCATACTCTTCATTATCAACAATATCAGTAAGCCTTAAGGCATGTGCCATTTCATGAAGCGCAAGGTTTCGGCCATCAGTCATATCTCTGAATCCCGAAAGGAAATTCTTCCACGAAAGCACTATTGCACCGCCTGCATTTACTTCTCCTTCGTGGTAAAATCCTGTTATTCTTGAATAGTATTCTTCAGCAAAAAGGATAATGGTTTTAAAATGTTTGAAATACACATCCGGGTAACCGTAAGTAATCTGAATAGCCGATGCGGCAACCATGATCCGCATTTCATCAGTTATTTCCGCAATGCTTTTACCGGCTCTGAAGTTTTTCATATCAATAAATCTGCAAACTCGTTTTTCGAAAAATTTACGCCCTTTTTCATCAAGTAACTTATACACAATAAAATTAGTAATCAATAACTGCCTTAATGTATTGATTTTATCGTTGTCGAAATTCGTTTCGCACTTATTTTTAGGGAACAGATGAAAATCGCTGGGCTTTAATAAAGTCCAGAAAATATAAATAAGCCCTGCACTTATAATGAAATAATAGAAGTATGCCATTCCCGTAATGAGTATTTTAGCATGCAAGATACTCTATTTCTGATTTATTGTGTTTCGAAAAAGAACTTTTATAAAAATCCTGATAACTGGCGTAAAAACACAAAAATCGGCTTAACTGAATTTTTACCTTTGCACTATTCAGATTAGTTGTTTATTCGATCTAAAATGCTGGATGCTGCTAAAATCTTTTGTAAGGGGTTAAAATAAATATGAAAAGTATGAGAAAAATAGCTGCCATCACCCTTCAAACTATTCAGGATCTTCAGCCATTAGCTAAAAAAAAGCATAAGGAGAATGCAGCTTTTTTCAAGCAGCTGGCAGCAAAGTCGCCTGGCAAAGTAGATGAAGTTTTTCAAACCCGTCACGAAGAAGTTTTTAGCGAGGTAAATTGCCTTGATTGTGGCAACTGTTGCAAATCGTTAGGACCAAGGCTGACTGATGCCGATATCCACCGTATATCAACCATGCTAAAAGTAAAACCTTCGGAACTGACTGAAAAATATTTGCAGCTGGATGAAGATAACGATTACGTTTTCCGAAAAATGCCCTGTCCCTTTTTGGATACCGATAATTACTGTAAGATTTATGAAAACCGTCCACGTGCTTGTCGCGACTATCCGCACACCGACCGGAGGCGTATGCAGCAAATCCTTGATATTACCCTGAAAAATATAGAAACCTGCCCCGCTGTATTCGAAATTGTTGAGAGAATTAAGAAAGTAAAACTTTAGTTTCATTTCCTTTAGTGAACCTTTCAAAATAACTTCCCCAATTGCAAGAGAGGTAGGAATAACTGCGGCTGTGCAACCTAATGATCAGAGGTAAGTTTTGTTTGCTGGCGGTGCCTGGTCAAGTGCTTTAGCCCGTAGGACTTCAATACTAATAAAGAAAATCCGGAATAGGAACATTGCCCGTAGGGCAATAACATAAAATAGTTTGTAAAGATAACAAAGCTCAGTCCATTATAAGTTTTGGGGAAGCTACTTTGTAAGTTTCTCTTAGCTGCTTTAAGCAAATAATTGACACCCTTTTAAATTCCAGTCTTTACTTGTTTCTTTGCATCCTTTGCGCCGCTGCGGTAAAAAATGTGTTTCATTTATTGAACAATCTTTCGTCAAAATTGAACGGCTCTATTGCTTTGATTTTGATTCTTGCCGAATCCGGATGCCCTGGATTTATAATATAATTAAAGTCACCATGCACCACAACTGATGGCACTTTCAGAACAGCATATTCCCTTGCCAGAATAAAATTATCACCTATTTTCTGAGTCGAATGTGAATGGGGAACTGATTTCCAGTCAGGATGAATTTCAGCATCAGTTAATTCCAGGATAGGAATATCATCAGGGATTTCGATGGATATAAGTTGATAGTCGAGCGGAAGGTTCCCCAAAGGTGTGTGAACCGCAATTTCGGTTGTGCATAATGCACGTGATTCGCCGGTGTACACTGCGGCTGTTCCCTTGCAGTTCCATCGTCCACCGCTTTTTTCGGCACCTTTTCCCGTAAGGTCATTGGCAAATTTCGACTTGCTTAAGCGGAAAACGATCATGCCAAAACACCGTATTCGATACGGGTAAGTTCATCTTTTAGGATAGAAATGCCAAACGTATTGTCCAATAGCATCTTAGGCTTTGTTTTTCCTAAAACGAGGTTATCTGTTTCGAGCCATGAATTAAATTTTTCGGCTGTACCAAAAACTTCAATTCCTTTATTATAAAATAGTGCTATTTCGATAATTTTTTCCGATTGAAGGAGGTCAAACGTTCGTTCCTCCGATTTGTACCTCTGCATAGTTCGTTCCGAAAGGTGCAGGTAAGTAGACCATTCAGTTATACTAAACGGGCTTTTGCTGGCGAAACTATCGAATGCTTGAAATTTAACACCACGACGAACCATCTCAACCAATGATAATGCATTAATATCATCAATTGAATTGTAAGTAACTGCCGGATCAAAGATTTCCATCGTTTTATTATTTCCACAAAGGTATGCATTTTGTCTTAAAAATAACGACATTTGTCCAATTATATTCAAATAATTTTATAACAATATATTTATCAGATATTTATATAAATCTGTTTCAATACAGCTCCCTAAATCCCAACCCCTGAATCCTAACCCCAAACCTGAAAAAGCCAGAACCAAAAAGGGTAAGATGTCAAAGTGCAAAAGTCAAATGTCAAAGTGAAGGTATTAAGGGAAACCGTTTACTTCAAATAGCTTATAGTATTGTTTAAATTCTTTTGGCTGATTTCCTATTTATTGCAAATTTTTGGTTAGCAAAAACCTTTGACCTTTGACTTTTGCTTTTTGATCTTTGACTTTCTTTTGTACTCTCTGAATAGTATGCCAAGAAATACATCAAGTTGAGAGTTCAGCTACTAAACCCTTCATACCCCTCAAACCCGAAACCCGAAACCCGAAACCCTTCAAACCCTTCAAACCCTTCAAACCCGAAACCCAAACCTGGACAAGCCAGAACCAAAAAGGGTAAGATGTCAAAGTGCAAAAGTCAAAAGTCAAATGTCAAATTGAAGGTAATAAGAGAAACCATTTACTTCAAATAGCTTATATCATTGTTTAAATTCTTTTGGCTGATTTCCTATTTATTGCAAATTTTTGGTTAGCAAAAACCTTTGACCTTTGACTTTTGCTTTTTGACCTTTGACTTTCTTTTGTAATCTCTGAATAGTATGCCAAGAAATACATCAACTCAAGAGTTTAGATACTAAATCCTGACCCCTAACCCCCAACCCCTCTACTCATACCGCAATGCATCAATCGGATCAAGTTTGGCCGCCTTCACTGCCGGGATAATACCAGACATCAGGGCAACTATAAAGCATAATCCCACTCCCCAAAGGATCCAGTTCCAAGGAATTATAAAACTTGTACCTATTGAAAGGGCAAGAGCATTACCAATCGCAATACCAAGTATAATACCTAATATTCCACCAAGTTGTGCTATTACAATTGCTTCGGCCAGGAATTGATTTCTTATAGTTCGTTTTGTTGCGCCGATAGCTTTACGGATTCCTATTTCGCGTGTACGTTCAGTTACCGAAACCAACATGATGTTCATTAATCCTATGGCTGCTCCAAGCAGTGTGATTATTCCTATTACTACAGCAGCCATGCGCAGGTAACTCAAACTATCAAATAGCATATTGGCCAGGTTATCACTTTTCGAAATATCAAAACTATCCTCATCACCAACCGCAACGCGCCTGACAATACGAAACACGCCTGTTGCTTCACCAATGGCAGCCTCAAGCTTTTCGCCGTCAGCTACATGCACATTAATGCTATATGAAGCATTGGGGCGGGCAAACCGTTGTCGTGCGTTATTAATAGGGATTATACAAACATTGTCGGGATTAAAACCAAGGCTTGATCCTTTCTCCTTTAAAACCCCGACAACCAGGTATCTGCCCGGACCAATGGTCACAAACTTCCCGACCGGATCTTCCTTGTTTTTGAATACTTTTTTAATAACATCACTTCCAATAATGGCTACAGATGTGCCATAGTATACCTCCGTAGGAGAAATATTGCGTCCCTGCAATAATTCATTCCCGGAAGTTATAATATAATTTTCGTCGCAGCCGATAACTGGTACATTGGGGTTGGTTTTGTTGTTCCCGAATTTTACTGTTGCCAGGTTTGTTGCATAAATGAAAACCGAAGGTGTTGCCGGAAAAGTAAACGATTCCTTGAAACGTATGGCTTCTTCGAAAGTTATTTCCCTGAAATTATTTGCTTTGCTCCTTTTGTTGCCGATATGTACCTGCATGGTACGGTTCCGTATGGTAAAAGTATTAGCTCCCATCATCTGGAAATTGTCATTCAGATAATACTTTATGGCATCAATTGATGTGAGAATTCCAACCAGTGCCATGATCCCGAATGCAATAATAAGCACGGTTAGGGTAGTTCGCATCATATGACTTCGTACCGATTGCATCGAAATACGAAGATTTTCGAATACAAGGCTGCCCGACAAAAATTTCATATTCAGGATATTAACAGGTACAACTTCCGTCCATTACTGCTTTTTTTATAAAAACTCTTCAAATAGTATGGCACAGCAAAATAAATCATGGTAAAATTAATAATTTAAATTACACCAAATGAAAAATCAGAAAGTATAAGAAACTTAAAAAAGTGAAATTGCTGACGACATGAAAAGAGACCAGAATAACACCGATGCACTTAAATAAACCAGTAAAAAGCGATTAGTTGAATAATACCTTGTTGCAAGGAAAGTCCCTACCGGGATTGAAAGCAAAACAGGTGTAAGCACTACAATACCCGCTAAACCATATTTTCTTACAATTTTAATAATGAACCTGTTGCGTTTAGTAAACCTGCGGGCAGGAACAAAAGCCGGAATATTCATATTAAGACCTCTATATATTTTTGTCTTTAATAAATGAAAATAGAAGGTAAAATATTTTGCATAGAGGCTCAGCATCCACCGGCTGAGGAAAAAGAAAATCACCACACCCACAATTCCACCGGCTGTAGTGGAAAGGAAAGTTTGTACAAAATTAAGTCCCATTCCGAAGGAAAGGGCAGGAGCAAACAGGAATTTAATACTGCTCACTGCAAAAACAATCAATATTTTAAGAAAACCAGACAAAGCATATATAATTTGTACTAATATGTTAACGCAGATAAACGGATAATGTTGCAGGCATAGTAACAAAATAATGAAATATTTTGACAAAAGCGTGTAGTTATATTTTCAGCCCGAAAGCCAAGTCGCCGGCATCGCCAAGGCCAGGCACAATATACCCCTGGGCCGTAAGTTCATCATCAATTGCAGCTACCCAAATGGTTGTCCCTGTTTTGGGTAACATACGTTTTAAGTATTCTACACCTTGAACGCTGGCAACAACAGCAACAAAATGGGTATGTGCAGGTTTCCCGTGACTCAGCAATGCCTTGAACGAAGAAACCATCGAATGCCCTGTGGCAAGCATAGGATCAGACAATATCACGATACGTTTTTCAATTTCAGGGCAGGAAACATATTCGATCTGAATTGAGAATTCATCATCCTTACGGTGCTCGCGGTATGCCGAAACAAACGCATTATCTGCATTATCGAAGTAATTAAGTAAGCCCTGATGCAATGGCAATCCAGCCCTGAGTATTGTAGCAAGAATCGGTGTGTTTTTTAATACCTGCACTTCTGCAGTGCCAAGAGTTGTAATTACCTCTTTGGGCTCGTATTCCATAGTCTTGCTGATCTCATAGGCAAACACTTCGCCAACACGCTCCATATTACGGCGGAAACGCATGCTGTCCTGCTGAACAGACGCATCGCGCAGTTCGAGTAAAAACTGGTTTACTATTGAATTCTTGCTGCCGATATTGATCACCATACTCCTTTTTTTTTACTGCGTTTGTGGAGATTATCTTCTTACCCTAAGAATACAAAAATAGGGACTTTAACGGATTTGTTTATAAGCGAATGCTTTTTTTTACAAGCTTGCGGCTTAATCGCCATATTTTCAAGGCAGTACGATAAAATACAGGTAACAAATTATGAACGTATCGCTGATAAACCACTCTTTTGGCTCCAAAACTACTGTAAAATCTTGCCAGTCCAGGATCATTCGATCCTTCAAAGTCCAAAGTCAGTGGCTTGCCCGCATTTTCCCTGATAAAGGTGTCAATAAGAAATGGCATTGCATGTAATTTTTTCCCTTCTCCTGAAACTGCTGAGAAAAGAAATATGGTTTTCTGATGGCTTGTTACCCACAATACACCAGCTACCAGTTGGTTAAACTCATTGTGAACACCCCAAACTTCTCCTATGTCTTTATAAATGCTTTCGTATGCTATGCGCTGCATCAGTGAATATTGACTGTCGCGTAAATGATTTAATTCCAGTCCTTTGCCTGCTTTGAACAGCGCAATAACATCTTCGGGCCTTATGTGCTTAGTAATTGAAAGTTTGTTTTTGGCAGCTTTGTTAATATTCCGCTGAAGATTACTGGTATATGCAGAAGCGATTCTTCCGTAGTCACTTATCATATCCAACTCAAGGTTAATCATTTCTGGTGCTTCTTTGCCTTTGGTAACCTTGTTCGAAGTATTGAGGTTTATGTCAATATATTTGTATTCCTTTGGGATACCGTCTAAAAAATTCAGCAATATTTTTTCTGATGAAAGCGAACGGTAAAAAAGGCCCAATTGCTGCGTAAAATAAGGCTGCATGATGTATTTTATTCCCGCACGTGAAAATGTCGGAAGCGGGAACACTTTTTCATAATCATCTTCAATTAAAGCACACCAACCCGGGCTCACAATATCGAGGAACCACGAAAATGCATTCAGGTTTCCGTTTAAGGCATTACTGATACAATCGTCCCAGCGCGATTTATCAATCATATCATGCTGCAGGAATTTAATCATGAGGACATGTGATTGAGTGTTTATAAGAAATTAGAAATTCAAGAATACAAAAACCGTTAACATTCAACTTATGAAACCTTCAAACAAGAAGTTTATTTAATCCACCATCCCCACATCCACCATCTACCATCCACACCATCTACCATCTGCCATTCACCATCCACCATCTACCATCTACCATCTACCATCTGCCATCCACCATCCACCATCTAGCATCCACCATCTACCATCCGCCATCCACCATCTACCATCCACAATCCAACATCCAACAACGTCTACTTTCTCAACCCTTCCTCCACCATATTAATATACACGTCAAGCCAGCCTTTCCATTCATTTTTATCACTTAATGTTGAATTGTGCCACAAAGGAATAAATGTGCCTCCCACTTTTTTAACCTCGTTGATCAAATTATGAATTTCTACGGTTGCTTTAGCCGGTGAAAGTTTCAGGTAATCCTTCAGCGTACCATCCATTACAGCAAAAGGATGGATCGTAAGATTTGTAACCATGTCCTGATCCAGATCAAAAAACGGAAATGGTGTGCATATTGAAGCCCTGAAACCGGTAGCTTCGGCATATCCCATCGTATAATCGTGAAGAATGTCGTTATTTATCAGGTTACGATACGTTTCAGGTAAAGTTAATTTAAGGAAATGTTGCCTGCTGTGAATTACTTCCTGTTTCAGGATTTTTGCAAGCCTGGCTGTTTCCATTGCAATAAGCGATGGCTGAAGGGAAGAAGCGTAAGAAGGATGGATGCCGATTTCAGCATAATCGGACAAGTAACGTATTAAACTTCGGAAGTAGCGGTTATTATGAGGGCAATTTTTATCATAAGGCCCATAATCGGCCAAAAGGATAAAGTAAATAGCATCGTATTTGTATTTTTTCTGCAAGTGCATCTGAAGTTCAAATGTATCAAACGGATCATGTTCGAAACCCAGTAAAACCTTGATACGCCGGTGCATTTCTTCGAAATCTTTTTTTTGCAAAGCTTTACCTATTCCACCGATTGCACGGGTAAGTCCCTTATTTTTAAAAGCATATGCCGCATCCACATCAATAGTCGGGATAAATGTGTATTCAGGTAATGTGTATTCTAATCTGGGAAACCACGATTCCAGGATATCCATTATCCTGAGAGCCCAAATATTAACTAACGGCTTATGCAGATATCCCTGCTGGCAGGCATCGCTTCCTGCAGCAAGAAAACGGTTATGGTTGTCGCGCATATGCGGAAGGTACTCTTCAAATCGGCTAACGAGGTAAAATGATGCGGCGAAAAGATCAAAAGGCAGAGCCGAAAACCTGTTCACTATCGGGAAAAATACATTACTGCCTTCGAAGGTGAAATGTCTTAACTCCCGCGCTTTTATCACACTTTCGTTAAGCAAACCATTCGATGCAAAAAAGAGATATTTTTCATCAACAGGAACTCCGTACGAAAACTTTGGCCCTGTGTATTCTTCAAATTCCGAAAGACTGGTTGTAATATTAAACTTCAATCCCAAAAGCCTGTTGAAAATAAGCTGCATCGTAAATTGAATACGGTTTGTAATTTTCGGAATCAGTATCAATACCATCAGTCAGAAGATATGGAGCAAAAATACGGTTTTTATTGTATGCCTGTTTTTTAACAGACTTTTTTATATCTCATTACCTGAATAGGGAATATTTACCTTTGTAAATGCCCAATTCCATGAACTACATCCATTTTATTAACAACAACGTATCCTTTGGTTGAATTGTTTTACCTTTGAAAATGGATATTTAACCTTTTTCGGGCTTGCTCAAAAAGAACGGAATTAATGGCAATGAACTAACTTACTGATAAATATGGATAATTTTATAGTATCGGCTCGTAAATACCGTCCGGTAACTTTCAGCACAGTTGTTGGACAGATTTCGATTACCGGAACTCTCAAAAATGCGATACGCAACAACCAGCTTGCGCAGGCTTTCCTATTCTGTGGTCCACGGGGTGTTGGTAAAACCACTTGCGCGCGTATTCTGGCAAAGACAATCAATTGTCTGAATCCTACTGCCGAAACTGAACCCTGTAACGAATGTTCTTCCTGTAAAGCTTTCAACGATTCGGCGTCATTTAATATTCATGAGCTGGATGCAGCTTCTAACAACAGTGTGGATGACATCCGTAACCTGGTCGAACAGGTCAGGATACCGCCGCAAATGGGGAAATATAAAGTTTATATAATTGATGAAGTTCATATGCTCTCTTCATCAGCTTTTAATGCTTTTTTGAAAACTCTGGAGGAACCACCGGCTTATGCCAAATTTATTCTTGCCACTACCGAAAAGCATAAAATTATCCCTACTATTCTGTCGCGTTGCCAGATTTTTGATTTCAAGCGGATAACTGTTGATGATATTGCCAGGCATTTGTTATTTGTTGCACAAAGCGAAGGCGTAACCACCGATCCGGAAGCCCTTCATATTATAGCACATAAAGCTGATGGTGCCCTTCGTGATGCATTATCTGTTTTTGACCAGATGGTTAATCTGGGCGACAGGAATATTAGCCGCGAACTGGTTCTCGAGAACCTGAATGTGCTCGATTATGAGTATTACTTCCGTATCATGGATTGCGTGATGACCGGAAATTATAAAGAAATTTTACTTATCGTTAACGAAGTTATCGAAAAAGGATTCGAAGGGCAGCATTTTATTACAGGCATGGGCGAGCATCTTCGCAACCTGCTTATGAGTACTGATGCCGCCACCGTAAAGCTGATCGAAACCAGCGATGCTATCCGTGCCAAATATGCAAACCAGGCCCGTACAGTTTCAATACAAATTTTAATTGATGCACTTGATATTATTAATAAATGTGATGTTACATACCGTACATCCAATAATAAAAGGCTTTCGTTGGAGGTTTCGCTTATACAGATATGCAGGTTAAGCGGACAGATAGCTACGCCGGTTGTAACTCCGGCTCCTGTTGTTCAGCAATCCATTGCAACCCCAGCTCCTGTTCCTACTCCTGTTCCTGTTATACAACCCCCGATAATTAAAGAACCCAAAACTGCCATAGCGGCTACCGGTCAATCCCAGGTTCAGGAAACAGTTCCACCGGTTATTCCTCAACTGGTAAAAGAAGAAAAACCGATCGATACAATTGCTTCGGTTTTGCCGCAAAGTGAGCCTCTAAAGGATTCGGAACCTGAAGCTGTGGTTCAGCCGAAGCATGATGTTCCGGTTCAGTCGCATCATGTTTCCAGCTTTTCGATAAAATCAGTAATGAAAGCTGATCAGCTTGCAAAATCAGTTGAATCGGCTCCGTATAAGGAACAAAACGAAAGTTTTAGTATCGAACTATTCGAAGAATCACTCGTACGTTATGCTGAATCCAGGAAAGGTGAATCCGCATTGTATTATTCAGCTCTTACATCCTATAAGCCTGTATTACAAGCTGATAATGTACTTCTGATTACCGTTGAAAACACTGTTCTTGCAAAAGAATTCAACGACAGGCGCAACGCTTTGCTTGAATACCTGCGTAAAGAATTAAAAAACGACTTCATTACCACAAAGGTCGTGGTTACCGAACAACCATCAGAAACCAGGAAATACATGAACGACCGCGAAAAGCTGGATGCCATGGCTTCACAGAATCCAAATGTAAATAAACTTAGGGACCAACTTAACCTTGAACTGGATTTGTAAAAGTATTTGGATGACTGATAATCTTAAAAATAGTCGGGTTGTATATGCTTTGGGTGAAACAGTGTTGGATTTGGTTTCAAATGGTGACTTTTCATTACAGGCTGTTCCTGGTGGATCTGTATTAAATGCATCAGTTTCTCTGGGCAGAATGGGAACCGCTATTTATCTTATAAGTGAATTTGGCGATGATAAGGCAGGCGACCTGATTGAAAATTTCCTGAAATACAACACTGTAAAAACAGACTATTGCATCCGGAATACTCAACGAAAAACATCGCTGGCACTGGCTTTTCTCGATAAGGCTAAAAATGCTTCTTATTCATTTTATCACGATACGCCTGAAAAACTTCCGATTACCAGTATTCCGGTTTTTTCAAAAGAGGATATTTTACTTTTCGGTTCGTTTTATGCCGTAAAACCTGAGCGTAGGGAGTTTATACTGAGTGTATTGCGTTGTGCAGTTGAAGCAAAGTCAATAATTTATTACGATCTGAATATCCGGAAAGCTCATTCTGCTGAATTGGATGAATGCATGACAACTTACATGAACAATATTTCTGTTTCAACAATTGTAAAAGGTTCTGACGAAGATTTCAGAAATATTTTTGGAATCAAGGATCCGGAAAATGTGTACGAAAAAATCCGGCATTATTGTAACATGCTTATTATTACTGCAGGCGGGAAACCACTGCATGTTTTTACCCCCGGATTTGTGAAAACATATAAAATACCTGCAATTAGACCTGTTTCCACTATTGGTGCCGGCGATAATTTTAATGCAGGTTTTATTTACGGAATATCAACTACTGATATTAGTTCAAAACAGATTGAGAATCTGACTGAGGCACAGATGGATCGTATAATTGGTTGTGGACTTGCTTTTGCCACCGAAGCATGTTTATCGCCGGAAAACTATGTGAAGGGCAATTTTGAACCGGATTTCTGGATGAAATATATTTAATGTTTCTTTGCAACCTGTTAACTCCCGAAAATTGTAGTTATGAAGAAAAAATTTGCTCGTTTTTTACTGAAAATATTTGGTTGGGACGTGGTTATAAAAATTCCGCCGGAAGTTAAAAAGATGGTGGTGACGATGGCTCCCCATACCAGCAACTGGGATTTTCTGGTTGGTTGGTTAGGATATATGTCAATAGGAGTTAATGCGAAATACCTTATTAAGAAGGAAGCATTCTTTTTCCCGTTGGGTAATATATTATCCGCAATGGGAGCAATTCCTGTCGACCGCAAGGCCAGCACCAACATCGTGATACAGGTTGGTGACCTGTTTAAGAATAAAGATAGTCTGTATATAACCATCACTCCCGAAGGTTCGCGTAGCTTAAGGTCTAACTGGAAGCGCGGGTTTTATTATATTGCCGAACACGCCCAGGTTCCAATCGCTTTTGGATTTCTTGATTATAAAAAGAAAATAGGAGGGATAGGAGGAATGATTTTTCCGACAGGCGATTTCGAAGCAGATTTAAAAGTGATTGAAGCTTTTTATTCAGATATAAATGCGAAGTATCCGGAAAAATTCAGTCTGAGCGCGCAAAACCGGAAAAACTAGTATCTGAAGCAAGATGCACATTATAAAATTCATGATTTCAGTCTTTTGCAAGAAAAGTAATCAAAAAATCACATGAATTAATCTATCTGAAACGCCATGTTACTCCTCACATCAACACATTTTTCTGATTACGAACTTATTGATTCGGGGAATTTCGAAAAACTTGAGCGTTTTGGCCAATATACACTTATCCGACCAGAACCACAGGCCATATGGAATCCTTCTATGAATGAAGCGGAATGGGATAAAATGTCATTTGCAGCATTTAAACTGGATAAAAACAACAGTGAAAAAGGGCTTTGGATATTGAAAAAAGGTATGCCCGAGCAATGGCGCATTACTTATTCGTACAGGCAGATGAATTTTAGTGTGAGACTCGGTTTAACATCATTCCGTCATATCGGTGTTTTCCCTGAACAGGCACCGAACTGGGATTTTATTTATGATAATGTAACTGTTTCGAAAGCTTCAAAACCAAAAATACTCAACCTGTTTGCCTACACCGGTGCGGCATCACTGGCTGCATGTGCTGCTGGTGCTGAAGTTGTTCATGTGGATTCAGTAAAACCTGTAATTTCCTGGGCACGCGAAAATATGGAGAACAGCGGGCTGGCCGATATCCGCTGGGTAGTGGAAGATGCATTAAAATTTGTTCAACGCGAAGTGCGGCGGGGAAATACGTATTCAGGCATTATACTAGATCCGCCTGCCTATGGACGTGGAGCCGATGGCGAAAAATGGATACTCGATGACAACCTGAACGAAATGATTGAGCTTTGCAGCAAATTGCTCTTACCTGAATTAAGTTTCATGATTTTAAATATGTATTCAATCGGGTTTTCGGCTCTTGTTGGTAATAACCTCATCAACAGCTACTTCAAAAGGGGAGATGATAATGAATTTGGCGAACTCTACCTGTGCGATCGTTTCGGAAAGAAACTCCCGCTCGGGACTTTTTTGCGTTTCAGCCGTTGATTTTCAGAGGGAAAACGTCCCATTTCGCAGCGGAACATAATGGATATGCCGGGTTATTTTTTTTCGAAATTACCGACAGCAACCAGTTCATCATACATTTCACCCCGCGACCGGTGGTATACCAGGATTGTATATGTGTTGCGCGTTTCCGAATGATTTCCTTCGACCCAGGTTGCATCGCCGGTTTTTGAATTATTAGGCAGCAAAACATATAAATAATTATAATATCCTTGTTTGAAAAGGATATTGGCTTCGTAACCTTTCCTGCGGAAGTTGTATTGCATTTTATTTTCAGGGGTATATTGCCAGCAGTTAAATCCACCTGCTACATATAAGTTGCCTTCAACAATGGGTGCCTCGTAAGGAAGGAAGAATTTTACAACAGCATATTCGCCGTAATTCGTAACCGAAGGCTCGTCGTCCGTTTTCAACAGGAATTTGCCGTTAATATCGTCCTCAATACTATATTCTTTATAAATACGTTTTTCGCTGTCCCATAGTTTAGCATAGAAAACACTATCATCAAAAGTGATCTCGCGTACTTTTTCAGAAATGAATTTAATGCTTTTCAGATCAAATCGCCTGAATTCATTGGCTCCATCAAAAAGGTTCGTGCCATTGTCGAATGAATAATCCAGTATTTCGTTACGGACCATATAAGGCTTCAGGCTCGTAAGGGCATTGTCCCATCGCCAGTTCTGCAGTATGACCACCTTTATATCCTGGTAAGGTGAGTCAATGCGCAAACCAACTGTATTCAGAGTAAAATCCACTTCCTGTCGTGTCTCATAATCTTCCGATGTTCCGGCACGTCCAATATTTGCAGAAATAGTAATCTTTGGATCAACTATCATAAACCGCCGGGTAAAGGCATTTATCTCATTTCCTTTCTGGTTGCGCCAGAAAACCCTTAAAATATAATTTCCTGATTTTTTAATTATGAATCGTTCGTTGGGAAAAACAAATTCGTAATGTGTATAAGCTGTTCGCGTGTTGAAAGATGATTCGAACTTTTCAATCTGATCTTCTTCCATGCCTTCCAGATACTCGTTTGTCCATATTTCGGACTTCTCCCAGTTTGCTGTACAATGCTGGATTTGGTAAAAATATTGAATAAAACTTCCCCTAAGATCATCAAAACCAACTTTAAACTGCTCACTTGTTTTTAATGTGATTACAGGATCGGCAAGGTCAAAACCGGTGCGTGAAAGCTCAACAGCTTGTATATATTTCTGATAAACATGGTCATCGTTCCGCACAAAATCATCGGAATAAAAATCAGAAGTATCAGAAACAATAGTATTGGCTGCATTGGCTGCATAGTACATTGCCAATAATACAATGCCCGTAATAAGCCTTTTTGCGATAACTCGTAATTTCATGTTAACTGTTGTGTAAGCATTACCTGGTGCAAAAGTAAACGATAACCTGTTATACATAGCTGAATAACACAAATTGTAACTTATTATTATTGAGTTCAGCACAACAACTGAATCAAAAATGAAAATCATTGCTGAAACTGTTAAAAAAAAAAGATATATACGAATAAAATACATCTAAATTTATCTATATTTGCCGCTGCATTTTATAACAAATCAAGTCTATACGTATACATTATGGCCAACACCATAAGAATTAAGAAAGGTCTCAATATCAACCTGGTAGGAGAGGCGAAGAAGGGCATTTCTGCAATCGATGCCGGATATTACGCGGTAAAACCAACTGATTTTATAGGTGTTTTCCCCCGTTTGCTGGTAAAAGAAGGTGATATTGTGAAAGCAGGAACACCGCTTTTTATTGACAAATACCGCGAAAACATTATTTTTACTTCTCCGGTCAGTGGCTCAATTGAGGAAATAAGTCGTGGCGACAAGCGGGTACTCCAGGAAATCAGAATAAAATCCACTGATAAACCTGAGTTTGAAGATTTCGGAAAAGCTGATCCTGCCATAACAGAACGTGAAGCCATAATAGAAAAATTACTCAAAAGCGGCGCATGGCCAATGATAAGGCAACGTCCTTACAGCATTATCGCAAATCCTGCCGATACTCCAAAAGCTATTTTTGTTTCCGGTTTTGATTCAGCACCCCTTGCCCCTGATTACTCTATAATTGTCAAAGAAGGGATATCTGATTTCCAGGCAGGTATTGATGTTTTATCCAAACTATCCGGTAAATCCGTAAAACTTGGTTTACCCGGAGGGAAAAGCGAGTTTCCTAAAGTAAGCAATACGGAAATCACATATTTTGATGGACCTCATCCTGCAGGAAATGTAGGAGTTCAGATACATCACACAAATCCCATTAACAAAGGCGAAATTGCATGGATTGTTAATCCTCAGGATGTGATAATTATAGGCAGGCTTTTTGTAAAGGGCATTTACGATACTTCAATAATTGTACCTGTTTGCGGATCGGAAGTGAAAAATCCTAAATATTATAAAACGTATAAAGGTGCTAGTGTTCGTTCATTGGCTAAGGATAATCTTAAAGACGGTACCATAAGAATTATCAGTGGCAATGTGCTCACGGGTACACGCATCAAACCTGACGGATACCTGGGTTTTTACCACAATCAGTTTACGGTAATCCCGGAAGGAAATTACCATGAATTCTTTGGTTGGGCACTTCCCGGCCTGAACAAATTCAGTTTCTCTAAATCTTTCTTTTCGTATCTCACGCCGAACCGGAAGTACCGTCTTGATACCAATTTCCACGGAGCCGAACGTGCTTATGTTATGACCGGTCAATACGAACAGGTTCTGCCAATGGATATTTATCCGATGCAATTGATTAAAGCCTGTTTGGCTGAAAATATTGAGATGATGGAAAACCTTGGGATATATGAAGTGGATGAAGAAGACTTTGCTTTAGTAGAATTTATAGATACGTCTAAAACGGAAATTCAGCATATCATCCGCAAAGGCCTCGATCTGATCCGAAAGGAAATGAGTTAAAGATCAGGAGATTTGAAAATTTGAGAATTGGGGGATGAAAGTGAACCCAGAACCTAACAAATATAAAAATTACAGAATTAGAAACTACATTACTTATAAATGAAAGCACTACGCAATTATCTTGATAAGATAAAGCCCCAATTTAAGGAAGGCGGAAAGTTTGAGAAACTACACTCAACTTTCGATGCATTTGAGTCCTTCCTTTTTGTGCCTGATAAAACTACCTTCGGGGGAAGCCATATCCGTGATGTCATCGACCTGAAACGCACCATGTCGATGGTTATTATAGCAATGATCCCGGCATTAATATTCGGTATCTGGAATACCGGCTACCAGCATTTTCTTTCACTCGGGCAGGAGGCAGGCTTTGGGCAAATTGTTGGTTATGGCCTGCTCAAAGTTATTCCGATAGTTGCCGTTTCGTACATAGCAGGGTTAGGTGTTGAATTTATTTTCGCTCAGATCAGGCATGAAGAAGTGAACGAAGGCTTTCTTGTTTCCGGTATGCTTATTCCATTGGTAATGCCTGTTGATGTTCCCCTGTGGATGGTTGCTATTGCAAGTATCTTCGCTGTTATTATCGGAAAGGAAGCATTCGGCGGAACTGGAATGAACGTGTTTAACCCTGCATTACTGGCAAGAGCTTTTATCTTTTTTGCC
>JBBQUX010000069.1:0-17132 GCA_038212135.1 Bacteroidales bacterium
TAACTGCCAGTGGTTTGATGTCCGCGATATGATTCGTACTGACAGCCATTGGCGCGAAGGGAAAGTGGATTGGGAAACATCGGAAAAGCTGATCAGGGAAAAGGCAGGGGCGTTTCTCGAAAATTCGAAAACTAAACCTTCCATAGCTCTTACACAAGGATTTCTGGGTTCAACACCCGAAGGTTTTACAACTACACTTGGCCGCGAAGGTTCCGACTATTCAGCCGCCATTTTCGCCTACGCGCTTGATGCGAAAGAAATGGTGATATGGAAAGACGTTCCCGGATTGCTGAATGCCGATCCTAAATACTTTAGCGTTACCGAAAAACTGGCACGCATTTCGTACCGCGAAGCCATTGAGTTATCGTACTATGGCGCAACAATTATCCACCCGAAAACTATAAAACCGCTTCAGAATAAAGATATTCCGCTACGGATAAAATCATTTGTTCATCCTGAAAATGAAGGATCTATTATCCATCAGAATACTTCGGCCGACAGCCTGATTCCTTCATTTATCTTTAAAGTTGACCAGGTTTTAATTTCGATTATTCCAAAGGATTTTTCGTTTATCGACGAACTAAGCTTAAGTGAAATATTAGCCGTTTTTGCTCATAATTCAATACATATCAGCCTGATGCAGAATTCGGCCATCAGTTTTTCGGTGTGTGTTGATAATAATGAACGGCGACTTAGCCAGCTTTTCGAGGAACTGCGGAAAAACTACAAAATCCGCTACAATACTGGTCTTGAACTTATCACCATCCGCCATTACGACCAGGCAACTATCGACCGTGTGATGGAAGACGGGAAAACGGTTTTGCTTGAAATGCGAAGCAGGTTGACGGCGCAGTTTGTGGTAAGGCCGGGGTAGTACGAGGGGGAGAATGGGCGAAGGGCGAGAGGGAGGTGGGCGAAATGGACTTCGTGTCTTGACCAGGGGAAAGGTTTGACATAGGCTAAAGGCGACCGGTAATGCTCGCCTTTCGAAAGGTGTATTTTTTACACCAACCGTCATTTCCCGTTTTATTTTGTATTTTTGAAGCCGTAAAAAAAAACGAGAAACTCTATCCAAAATACACTATGAAAGGCTCAATTCTTATCCTTGCCGGCGGAGGACCTGCACCGGGAATAAATACAGTAATCAGTTCAGTAGCAAAAGTTTTCCTCCGCGACGGGTACCGGGTTATCGGTTTGCACGATGGGTATAAAAACCTGTTTACCGAAACCAAAGGCAGTACTATCGATATTGATTTCGAAATGGCCGACCGTGTGTTCAGCATGGGTGGATCGATGTTGCGTATGAGCCGCTATAAACCTGCCGACCTGGAGTTTAAAACAAACTTTTTCGTTAAAAACGACGTTAAACTTTTGGTAACCATAGGTGGTGATGATACAGCAAGCACTGCAAACCGCGTTTCGAAATTCCTGACTGAACGTAAATTCCCGATCCAGAATATTCACGTTCCGAAAACCATTGATAACGACCTTCCATTACCGGAAGGGCAACCTACATTTGGTTACCAGAGTGCAAAGCAGGAAGGTGTTCGCATTGGACGTACCATTTATGAGGACGCCCGTACTACGGGCAACTGGTTTGTGGTTTCGGCTATGGGTCGCGAAGCCGGTCACCTGGCTTTTGGTATCGGCGCTGCTTGCCATTATCCTATGATCATCATCCCCGAGATGTTCAACAAAACCAAGGTTACACTCGATAAAATTACCAGCCTTATCATCTCATCCATCGTGAAACGCAAAATTCTTGGTATTCCTTATGGTGTTGCCATCGTAAGTGAAGGAGTATTCCATTTTATGAGCGACGACGAAATTGAAGCCTCCGGCATACAGTTCACCTACGACGAACATGGCCACCCGGAATTAGGTATCGTAAGTAAAGCGCACATCTACAATATGTTGTTACAAATCCGTCTCAAACAACTTGGTATTAACGTAAAAAGCCGCCCGGTTGAAATGGGTTATGAATTACGCTGTATTCAGCCTACAGCCTGGGATTTGCTTTATTGTAGCCTCTTAGGTATTGGTGTAAAAAAGATTTTCGACGAAGGGTTAACCGGATGCATGGTAAGTTCCGATCCTACCGGGGATATTCTGCCTCTTTTCCTCAAAGACCTTGAAGACGGACATGGTAAAGTACGCACCCGAATGGTAACCATGGACAGCCAGAAAGCGCATATGGTTTTCTTCGACAGTATTCAGTACTTGACTGCTTCTGATATGGAAAACGCCAAAGAATACCTGAAAAATCCTGAAGAATTCGATTTCATGAAGATATTGGAATGGTAATGATTCAAAGTGTGCAGACACCCGAAAAGGGTGTGCAGACACTTTGAAAAAGCCTTGTTCTCATTCGATCAGGGCTTTTTTTATGCCTGTTGCTCAAGCCAGACCCTGATTTTGTCAGCCAACACCTTGGCCAGCTTATATTTCGATTCCACCGTCCAACCTGCAATATGAGGCGAAAGGATTACATTTTCCATCGCAACGAGTTGTTTGAGTGGTTCCGGAAAAGTTTCAGCATTCATAGCTTCAAAAGAAGTATTTTCATATTCAAGCACGTCGAGTGCAGCCCCCCGGACTTTGCCGGTTTTTAATGCATCAACAAGTGAGGCTGTATTTACAACCGGCCCACGGGAAGTATTGATCAGCCAGATATTCTTCCGGAAACGGTTCATGTAAGTTTCATTAACAAGATATCGCGTTTCGGAACTAAGCGGAACATGCATACTCAGGATATCGGTTTCAGCAAAAATCTTTTCCATGTCACATGCTGTAACATTGGCATCGCTGTAACCAGTTTTATACTTATCGTAAGCCAAAACTCTGCAACCAAACCCTTTTAACCGTTGAGCAAAAGCACTGCCCATATTTCCATAGCCGATTATTCCAACAGTTTTACCTTTTATTTCGATACCCCGGTTGGCTTCGCGTTTCCAGATTCCGAGGCGCACTTGGCTATCAGCCTGGTTTAAATGATTCAGCAGGCTTATCAGCATACCCATTGCATGTTCGGCCACAGCATCGCGGTTGCCTTCGGGTGAGTTGAAACATTTAATACCTTTTGATTTTGCATACTCTACATCAATACTTTCCATTCCGGCACCAACCCTGGCAATAAAGCGAAGTTGTGTTGCAGCTTTAAGAATTTCAGCATCAAAAGTTATTTTGCTCCGGATCACTGCACCGAAATATTCACCTATAATTAGCTTACAATCATCAGAGTTTTTACCGGTAAAGTCATCACATTGAAAGCCCATTGCTGTGAATTCTTCACGCAACACAGGATGAGTATCATCAACAAAAAGGATTTTTTTCACGGTTTTATAACGATTGTTTCGAATAAATCATTAGTGGTTTTCGTGCAGGACAAAAGAGACAAAATTGAAGTGTTTGAGAAGAATTGAGCACAAATTTACAATTTACCTGATATAGTAAGGCAACTATCATAACGAGAACCAGAATACATCAGCAGCCGTTTTCGACAGTAACAAGGTTAAAGGATATAGTGTAATTTTCATCTGCTCAAAAACAGATCACTATTAAAGGGAATTTTAAACTAACAACTAATAACCCGCTTATAACCCGCTTGGCTTCAGTGAACCTTATGAGGTAACTTTTGTTTAAATTTAAACCCTTTAAAACTCTGAATATGAATCCGGAAGCTGGAACAAAAGAAAATCCGTGGAAACTTAAAACACCTCCTGGCACATCGGAATACCAGATGTACAAATCTGAAAAAGATGGTAAAGCTATACTTGTTTGTACGGTAGGTACAACCGTTCTGCATTATGAATACCGTTGCCTGGCCGATCTGCACAATATGCTTAAAACGTATGGCGACTGGATGGAACTCGGCAGTGCCGACGAACAGAAACCTGCCAGAGACGGAACCATTGAAGCCTGGAGCCGTTCGCCCGAAAACCCTGTTGGTGGATGGTACGGACTGAAAAAGGGTTTCCGCGGACGTTTCGGGATGTATATTCCGCCCCTGATGGAACTGATGGGATTGGCCGAATTGGAGCATAATGCAAAGAATAACCGAATGAAAGCAACATAGTCTTTTAAGGTGTTGTTCATTGAGAAATACTGAGGGAAGATGGTTTATTATTAATACTTTTGCTGCATTAAACAACTATTCCCGTCTATGGGAAATTTATTGTTGTTCAGCATTATCTTTAGCTTCCAGAAGCAAAAATACCATCGCACTGGTATTAATCCCTACGCCTATGAATATCAGCGAAAAAATCACCCACTTTACCGAATCAGTCGAAACAAGTTTGTTGGACCAAACTTTTGTCAAATTATCTCTTGGCAATTACAAAGGCTCCGAAGAGAACCTCAAAAACATTTATGTCAAGCGGATACTTATTAAGAATGAAGAAAAACTCAGCTTCACTTACCGGTATAAAACCCGTGATATTGTAAAAAACTACTCAATCAACGAAGGAATCAGTAAAATCAAGGATGCGATGAGCAATGGTTTTCGGGTGGCAACTTTGTTAACCACCGGGTTTGATCTGAGTTTTGAGAACCTCCACGACAAGAAGTTTATCCTCCGAAAAAATCCTCCCAGCATTTTAGCTGTTCCTTCGGCAGAGCACGACAGAAAAAAAAACCGCCTGATCAGCAGCAGTGAAAAACCGTATCTCATTGAATTGAAAATTACCGATGAAACCGGCAAAGTGCTTGCTAACGGGCAGGATAAATATAAACAGATAAACCACTATATTGAGATTCTGAGCACACTGATCAAGGAAATTCCAGCCAAAGAAGCTTTGAAAGTGGCAGATATGGGCTCCGGAAAAGGCTATCTTACTTTTGCGTTATACGATTATCTGGCCAACGTGCTGAAAATCAATTCGCAGGTAACCGGAGTCGAATTCCGACCCGACCTGGTAGAATTGTGTAATAAAATTGCAAAAAACACTGGTTTTGATCGGCTCAGTTTCCAGCAAGGCACCATTGAACAGTTCGACAGCAGGGGTATTGATGTTCTGATTGCTTTACATGCCTGTGATACTGCTACTGACGATGCCATTTACAGTGGAATTACCGCCGGAGCTGAATTAATAGTGGTTGCTCCCTGTTGCCACAAGCAGATCAGGCGACAGGTTGAAGCGCACAAAACCACCAACGAACTTGATTTTCTCACTAAATACGGCATTTTTTTAGAACGACAGTGCGAAATGGTTACTGATGGAATACGTGCGCTGATACTCGAATATTTTGGCTATAAAACCAAAGTGTTCGAGTTTATTCCGGATGCACATACACCTAAAAACGTGATGGTTGTGGGAATAAAAAATCATAATACAAAACCAGACAAAGAACTCATCCTGCAAAAGATTAAAAGCACCAAAACATATTTTGGTATTGAGTATCACCACCTGGAAAAAATGATGGGAACTCTGTCCGATTAAGTAGCAGCGGATTTTATCCTGATTAAAACCCTCTTTCTCTGCCGCTTTTCAACTCCTTTATGGGACTTTGTAAATCGAAATTGGCAGAAAAACAGTTTTAATAAGTAAGATTAGCAGTGAATAAATGTTACACAAATTTGAGTTGTAAAATGACCAGCGCTCATCGTAAAATATACAGTCAATAGTTTTTTTGGTAAATATTTAATGATAAATTAATTGTTTTATAATGCCTTGGCAATAGAAAACAGTTCGGAAAATTGCCTTTTGAAAAATTAACAGGCTGTTGCCTCGCATTTTTTTTTACTTTTGACTAAAAATTAATAAATTGGGAATTATCGATGGGAGTTCTTCAAAATAAGCTGAAACAGTACGATTTGCCGCAAAAAGTAATGGCTGCAGGAATTTACCCTTACTTCCGTGCTATTGAGTCTGATCAGGATACAGAGGTATTAATCGGAGGTAAAAGAGTACTGATGTTTGGTTCGAACAGTTATCTGGGCCTTACGTGTCACCCAAAAGTGAAGGAAGCAGCCAAAAAAGCGATCGATAAATACGGTACTGGTTGCGCAGGTTCACGATTCCTTAATGGTACACTCGATATTCATATTGCACTGGAGGAAAAACTCGCACGACTTGTTGGTAAAGAAGCGGCTTTATGCTACAGTACAGGGTTCCAGGTTAACCAGGGAGTAATTTCGTGTGTGGCCGGGCGTAATGATTATGTATTACTCGACGAGTTGGATCATGCTTCGATTATCGAGGGTAGCCGGCTTACTTTCGCCAGGGTTTTAAAATATGCGCATAACGATATGCACGATCTGGAACGCAAACTGAAGCGTTGCGATCCCGACAGAATTAAACTGATTGTGGTCGACGGCATTTTTTCGATGGAAGGCGATATTGCCAACCTGCCTGAAATAGTAAGGCTTTCAGAAAAATACAACGGTTCCATCATGGTTGATGATGCACATTCTCTCGGTGTTTTAGGGAAAAATGGCTCAGGTACGGCTTCTCATTTTGGACTGACAGACAAAGTGGATCTGATCATGGGAACTTTCTCCAAATCACTGGCATCCTTAGGAGGTTTTATTGCTGCCGACAAGGAAGTTATCAACTTTATAAAACACAATTCCCGCTCGCTTATTTTCAGCGCAAGCATGACCCCTTCATCAGTCGCCAGCGTTATGGCAGCTGTTGAAATTATGGAAACCGAACCCGAACGGATCAAACACCTTTGGGATCTCACTCATTACGCGATGGAAGGATTTAAAGCCGCGGGGTTCGAAACCGGAAAGACAGAATCCCCCATTATTCCACTCTTTATCAAAGACGATATACTGGCATTGAAAATGACACAAATGCTTCTGGAAGAAGGCGTTTTTGTAAATCCGGTAGTTTCGCCTGCCGTTCCAAAAGAGGACAGCCTTATCCGGTTTTCGCTCATGGCTACCCACACCTTCAAGCAGGTTGATACTGCTATCGAAAAAATATCATCCGTTGCTCACAAACTAGGTATTATAAGCCTGGCAGCAGTTATGGAATAAACTTTCACCAGGTACTCCGGGTTTTTTTATGTCAAAAGTTGTATTGATTACTGGCGTTTCATCCGGCTTTGGTAAGGCTACCGCCGAAATTCTTTCAGGTAAAGGGTATATCGTATTCGGCATCAGCCGAAGAGTAGCGGAAAATTTAAGCGGTACTATAAGATTTCTCCAGGCAGATGTTACTGATGCAGTTTCAGTTCAAAAAGCTGTCTCCACAATCCTCGAAAAGGAAGGTCGTATTGATATTCTGATCAACAATGCCGGCATGGGCATTTCGGGTGCCATTGAGGAATCACCTCCTGAAGATTTCCAGATTCAGATAAATACCAATTTTACTGGCTATGTGAATATGATTCAGGCAGTTCTGCCGGCAATGCGTGCTCAGGGGGAAGCAACCATTGTAAATATCAGTTCAATCGGAGGTATCATGGGGCTGCCTTACCAGGGATTTTATTCAGCAAGCAAATATGCTGTCGAAGGTTTGAGCGAAGCACTCCGCATGGAACTAAAACCTTATAAAATCAAGGTAATTGTAATCCGGCCCGGAGATTTCTTTACCAACTTTACAGCAAACCGCAAACCGGTGAAAACAACCGTTACAGGTGGTGCTTACGAAGACCAGTTCAGAAAAACCTTATCGATTATCGAAAGTGATGAGAAAAAAGGCTTGTCGCCCGACTTCCTGGCACGCAAACTTGCAGGTATCCTCGAAAAGAAAAAACCATGCAATCAATACGTGGTTGCCACTCTTGAACAGAAATTTGCTGTTGTACTTAAGCGTATATTGCCTGTATCCATGTTTTCGCGCATACTCTCTTCGCATTACGGGATTAAATCCTGAGCTGAAGCCAGGCAAACTCCTGCCTTTTCCTGTACCAACCAGATTAATAAAATTGTTGAACTGATTATTAAATGATAGTCAGCACTTTACCATTTATAAAACTGCTCAGTGTCATCGCAAATCAATTTCATTTGAAACTACCAAAATTCATTATCAACAGCAATATCTTCATTGCAATAGCCGCTATGAGCCTTACACTTGCTACACAGGCGCAGTTGGGCTTACACCCGCGGATTCATGCGTATCATGCTCTGATTTTTTTTGCAGTTGTATTGGATTATAATTTCCACAGGTTTATGAAAATGATCCGATTTCCGGGAACTTTCCGGTCGGAAAAGTATGAGTGGGCTTCCGGACATGTTTTTACAATAAAAGTGCTGATCGGGCTATCATTGGCAGGGCTGGCTGCTACACTATTTTTTGTCAGTTTTAAAACCTATTGCTTTCTTGGTCTGCTTGCCGCAATAACAGTCAGTTATTCATTGCCTGTTCATTTGAAACGGAAATATAATTTCAGAATAACCGAATCAGCATGCATGAAATCAATTCTGATTTCACTTGTATGGACCGCCGCCACAATAGTTATAGTCATTCTGAATGATTCAAAAAGTTTTAACACCCGCCATCTTCTGCTGTTAAGTATCGAAAGGTTTCTCTTTATTTTTGCAATAACAATACCTTTCGATATACGCGATACTGCTGACGACATTCGGGCAGGGATCAGAACCATCCCAATTATTTACGGGCCCGAACGAGCTATGCAAATCAGCAATATTGCCATGATTTCGGCATTAATTATAGCTATAGGCCATTATCTGACTACGAACATGATGTTTATCGCGCTTGCCTTTTTCGTTTCGGTTGCAAGTACACTTTTTTTTACAAACAGCAAACAGCTAAAGCTTCTTCCTTTTTATTATCATGTTATTCTCGATAGCTGCATCGTCCTGCATGGAATACTCATCTGCGCAAGCTATTTTCTTTAAATAGTGCGTATAAGAAAACGAGTTTAAAATGAGTTTTGCCCACACGCACCCCTTTTCTTCGGCTTGGTTAGGCACGCTCACCAGTCTTTCTAAAATGATGATACATTCCAACTTAAAAACATACAGTAGTAATGCGAATCAAGGGTTGAATTCATGTTATGTCTATTACGGTGTTAAACTCTGGAAGAGTTCGCCTGGCAACTGATAAGTTACAATTTCAACCCTTGATTCGCATTAGTAAGAAATAGTGATTGTTCTTTTTAGTGAAAAGTAATTCACCCCTAACTGATTAAGAAAAGGATAATAAAAATTTAGGAATGTACTTCCCCCGAACATTTCCTTTTATCAGTATTGAGCCGGGAATACCCCTATAAATCCATTTATGTTGTTATATTTCAACTCTTTACGCATCAAAGCTGGAAGGTTTCTTTTTGCGATATTTATTGTATCTTCGCTACTTCGTTACATGATGACATTTTTACCAACGTATGTGGAAATTTCTTGTCAGATTTATTTTTCGTAACCGGCCTGGTATACTGATCACCATTGGAATTTTAACGGTTTTGATGGCCTGGCTGGGAATGGGCGTACAACTCTCGTACAACAATTCCCGTATGCTTCCGGCCGATGATCCGGCTGTAGTTGAGTATGAGGCTTTTAAAAAGCTTTTTGGCGAAGATGGCAGTGTTCTTATGATCGGGGTAACCAATCCGGATATGTTCAGGCTCGATCAGTTTAATGCCTGGTACGACCTCACCTTCGACATGACCAAAATTGATGGCGTTGAAGGAGTTTTATCCATTGCAAAAGCCGCTGATATTGTAAAAAACGATAGCATCCGCAAATACGATTTCCTGCCTTTGGTTCAGGCTAAGCCGGTCACACAAGCTGGAGCCGATTCGTTGAAAGAAAAAATCCTTTCTCTGAAGTTCTACGACGGTTTGTTGTATAATTCAACAACCAACACGTACCTTCTTGCCATCACATTGAATAAACAAAGGCTGAACGATAAAAGCCGCCTGGTACTGACTGATAATATTGTTGCACGGGCAAATGCTTACGCCGCGCAAACCGGACAAGAGTTGCATATTTCGGGCATGCCCTATATCCGCTCGGTAATGGCCCGCACTATACAGAATGAGTTGTTCCTCTTCATTTTTCTTTCGATATTAATCGCAGCAATTATACTTTTCCTGTTCTTCAGATCCGTTAAAATAGTAGCCAGTTCTCTTATTGTAGTAGCTATCAGCATTATTTTCACACTTGGGCTCATTGGCCTGTTTGGATATAAAATATCTATTCTTACAGGTGTAATCCCGTCACTTATCGTGGTGATAGCCATCGAAAACTGTATTTACATTGTAAACAAATACCACTGGGAATTCCGGCTTCATGGGAATAAAATACTCGGGCTCTCACGCGTAGTGCAACGCATTGGCTTTGCATCACTTATGGTAAATACTGCTACCGCCACCGGTTTTGCCGCATTTATCCTCGTATCCAATGAAATGCTCCGCGAATTTGGTATTATTGCCGCAATCAGCGTGATGGTTGAATATGTCTTATGCATATTGCTGCTGCCAATCATTTTCAGCTATATGAATCCGCCCACCGAAAAGAACCTTAAACATCTCGACAACAAACTTTTAGGCAATATCCTTGGTAAAATCATTTTCCTAATTCAGTACAAACGGAAATGGATTTTTTCACTGGCGGGAATTCTCCTTGTTATTGGTATAATTGGTATGCTCAATATGCGCACTTCAGGAAAAATTGTTGATGATATCAGTGATGAAAATATTCTGTATAAAGACCTGAAATATTTCGAGAAACAGATTGGTGGAGTTATGCCTTTCGAAATTTCGATTGACACCAAAAAGAAGAAAGGGGTTATGCAGCTATCAACTATCCAGAAAATAGATGAACTGCAGGAAGAAATTATGAAAAACAAGGGATTCTCGAAACCTCTTTCGGTTGCTGAACTTGCGAAATTTGCCAAACAGGCCTATTTTAACGGGAACCCTGAGATGTATAGTCTGCCTAATTCGCAGGAAAAGAATTTTGTGCTTTCCTATTTCCCGCGCAAAGCCATGGGACAGCAGAATATGTTGAATTCGTTTATTGACAGCACACAACGCGTAACAAGGATAAGTTTCCAGATGGCCGACGTCAGCACTAACGAAATGAACAGGCTTCTTGATAGCATCAGGCCTAAAGTGGCTGAGATTTTCCCAGCTGAGGACTACAATGTAACTATTACCGGCAACAGCCTTGTTTATGCCCGGGGCACTGAATTTCTGATCAAGCACTTGTTCCAGAGTGTTTTAATAGCCATTGGATTTATTTCGTTGCTTATGGCACTTATGTTTTCGAGCGTGAGGATGATTGCAGTTTCGATGTTGCCCAATATTATCCCGCTTATCATCACTGCTGCCATCATGGGATTTACCGGCGTACCGGTTAAACCTTCCACCATAATCGTTTTCAGCATTGCTCTTGGCATTTCGGTTGACAATGCCATTCAGTACCTCTCGCGATACCGGCACGAACTTAAGGTAACTCATAACGATATCAGCCGTTCGACCATAAATGCGTTACGCGAAGCCGGTTTCAGTATGATTTATACTTCTATTGTGCTGGTCCTGGGATTCAGTGTCTTTATGGTTTCCAGCTTTGGAGGAACCCAGGCTTTAGGCATGTTGGTATCAACCACGTTATTTATTGCGTTGTTCTTCAATATTCTGGTTCTTCCCTCGTTATTGTTGGTACTTGATAAATATGTGGTTACCAAAGCATTTGAAGGCGAACCTGTTATCGAAATTTATGACGGCGATGATGAAACAAACAGTAATGGAAGAAATGGAAATGGAAAAACTGAAGTGAATAGTGAATAACAGATCTTACTCGTGGAATGGTCAAAGGGGAAATTCCCCTTGTCCCCATTTCGCCTTTTCGCCTTGTCTTTAATTAGTTCTTAAATTTTATTCTTATAACATGAAAGGAATCATCCTCGCAGGAGGCTCAGGCACACGGCTTCATCCCCTCACGTTAGCCGTAAGCAAACAATTAATGCCGATATACGACAAACCCATGATCTATTATCCATTGTCAGTTCTGATGATGGCCGGCATACGCAAAATACTGATCATAAGCACTGCTTACGACCTTCCAAATTTCGAGAAACTTCTGGGAGATGGTTCTGAATTGGGCTGTTCGTTCAGTTATGCTGAACAGGTTATTCCCAACGGTCTTGCCCAGGCTTTTGTAATTGGCGAAAAGTTTATTGGTAAGGATAAAGTCGCACTGGTATTGGGCGACAATATTTTTTACGGAACCGGTTTGCAAAAATTAATCCAGGAAAACAATGATCCTGATGGTGGAGTGGTGTATGCATACCATGTTTCAGATCCTGAGCGTTATGGTGTTGTTGAATTTGATGAAAATCACAATGCCATTTCCATTGAAGAAAAGCCTAAGCAACCCAAATCAAATTATGCGGTTCCCGGCTTATACTTTTATGATAACTCTGTGGTTGAAATTGCCAAAAACATAAAGCCCAGTCCGCGAGGCGAATACGAAATCACGGATATAAACCGATACTACCTCGAACAAGGTAAACTCAAAGTCGGAATACTCAGTCGTGGCACTGCCTGGCTCGATACCGGTACTTTTGCTTCGCTGATACAGGCATCGCAATTTGTTCAGGTTATTGAAGAACGCCAGGGGCTGAAGATAGGATGTATCGAAGAACTTGCCTATCGCATGGGATTTATTAACAGAGTCCAACTGGAAAAAATTGCCACTCCCCTTCTTAAAAGTGGTTATGGTACCTACCTGATGAACCTGCCTGAAAGAGAAAAATAATCGAATAATGAACCCTATACAGGACCTTCAACAACGTATTGATGATGCTTTCGGCAGGATACAATTCCCGGCACATCCCGCTGATCTTTATGATCCGATAACCTATACACTCGGACTTGGCGGCAAGAGGTTACGGCCTTTGCTGGTGTTAAGTTCGTGCCAGATGTTTGGCGGCGACACTTCCGATGCCATCAATCCGGCCATTGGAATTGAACTTTTCCATAACTTCACTTTGCTTCACGATGATATCATGGATGAAGCACCTCTGAGGCGCGGCAAAGAAACCGTTTATAAAAAATGGAATTCGAATGTTGCCATCCTTGCCGGAGATACCATGTTTGCCATTGCCAATAAATTTATGCTTCGAACCAGGTCGCAGGCTATTTCACAGGTTGTGGAATTGTTCAACCAAACGGCTATCGAAGTATGTGAAGGGCAGCAATACGACATGGATTATGAAAAGAGACAGGATATTACCATCGCGGAATATATTGAAATGATCCGTCTGAAAACAGCAGTACTTCTGGCTGCCAGCCTTAAAACAGGAGCAATCATTGCCGGTGCAGGAGCTGCGGATTGTGATTATATTTACCAATTCGGGATCAATATCGGGCTGGCATTTCAGCTTAAGGATGACTTGCTTGATGTGTTCGGAATTCAGGAAAAATTCGGGAAAGTGAGCGGTGGTGATATTATTGCAGGCAAAAAGACTTACCTCTACCTAAAAGTGCTCGAATCGGCCGGACAACATGGCGAATATTTCCGTAAGCTTTATGCTTCACATGATATGGAGAGCAGTGAAAAAGTAACAAAAGTGAAAGAAATATTCAACCAGATGAATATTGAACAGCATACCCGCAAACTGATTGATGAATATTATCAAAAAGCACTTAACGAACTGTCGTGCATCAGTTTATCGAGCGAAGCAACAGATTCACTGAAAGAATATACCGAAGGACTTATGGAGAGGGAGAATTGACAAGGGGACAAGGGGACCCGCAGACAATGAGAATGAGAATGAATCAGATATTAAAATGATTTTCTGGTATAAAATTATTGAACGGAATAAACCATTTTCCAATACTTAATAATTGTATTAATTTCAATTTTCCTGATCGCCTGGCATATTTAACTCCGGCCTGTGTTCGAACTCACGATCCGCCCCATCTATACAATTTATTGCTAATTTAGCCAATTCATTTGTTTTTGCTCAAATATCCTATTTGTGAAGACCTACCTGCGATTGCTCGCTTTTGCAAAACCTTACAGGAACTACATACCTGAGTACATTTTATACGTTATTCCTTCGATTATTTTCGGGGCACTTAATTTTACACTTCTCATTCCCTTATTTGATGTCCTGTTTAATGTAAATGCAAAGACTACCGGCGCACAGCTACCTGAATTCGCGTTTTCACTGGATTACATGAAAGCGTTTTTTCAGTACGGGTATTTTTATATTGCCGGATCGCATGGAAAGGTCGTAGCACTCGAAGCTATATGTGGAATCATCATTATAAGCGTGTTTCTTACAAACGGATTCCGGTATATGTCGCAACGGGTACTTACCCGAATGCGCACCTGGGTGGTTTTCAGGCTGAAGAAATCTCTGTTTCATAAACTCAGCACCTTGCACCTGGGATTTTTTCATCGCCAGCAGAAAGGAAATTTATTGTCGGTAATGTCCACCGATGTACATGAAATCGAAAATTCCATCGTCAGTTCCATCCAGGTACTTTTCAGGGATCCTTTGCAGGTAATTGTCTATATTATCCTGCTTTTCAGCATGTCGTTGAATTTAACGTTGTTCACAGTAATTTTCTTTCCGGTTGCAGCTTTGTTAATTGCCGGTATTGCCAAGCGACTAAGGCGCAGCGCAGCTATCAGCCAGACATTGCTCGGGCGTTTACTTAATATTACCGATGAAACTATAACCGGGGCACGAATCATAAAGGCTTTCACGGCTCAGCGGTTTGTGCAGTCCAGTTTCGAAGTTTACAATGAGCAATACCGCAAAGTGTCAAAATCAATGGTAAACCGCCGCGAACTCGCCGGACCACTTTCGGAATTCCTGGGTATAATGGTTATTGTTGCAGTTATGATTTACGGAGGCCGCATGGTTCTTAACCAGCAGTCCGAATTATCAGCCAGTGAATTTGTAACTTACATTATTCTCTACACCCAGCTTATTGCACCTATTAAAAACATTTCAACGGCAGTTACCAGCATACAGCGGGGTCTTGCCGCCGGCGAGCGTGTACTGGCAATCATTGATACTCCTAACCAGGTTGTCGATAAGCCGGACGCTGCCGATCTTTCAAATTTCAATGAGAAAATCGAATTCAAGGCAACTACTTTTGCGTATAATTTGGAGGAAGTTCTGAAAGACATTTCGTTTACCATCCCAAAAGGAAAAATGGTAGCTATTGTCGGGCAAAGCGGCGCAGGTAAATCAACAACCGCTGATCTTCTCTGCCGTTTTTACGACCCCCAGGGTGGTGGCGTGTTTATTGATGGTTCCGACATCAGGGATTATACACTCGAAAGCCTTCGCCGGCAAATGGGAATAGTTACCCAGGAAGCAATTCTTTTCAACGATACCGTTTTTAACAATATCGCTTTCGGTATTGAGAATGCGGATGAAAAAGATGTGATTCAAGCAGCACAGATTGCCAATGCCCACGAGTTTATCATGCAAATGGAAGAAGGCTATCAAACCAATATCGGCGATCGGGGATCGCGGCTTTCGGGCGGACAAAGGCAGCGCATAAGTATTGCAAGGGCAGTGCTTAAAAATCCACCTATCCTTATTCTGGATGAAGCCACATCTTCGCTTGATACCGAAAGCGAAAAACTTGTGCAGGATGCCATACAGAAACTGATGCTCAACCGCACATCGCTGGTTATAGCGCACAGGCTTTCAACCATTCAGCACGCTGACGAAATTATTGTGCTGTTTCAGGGTAAAATAGTAGAAAGGGGCTCGCACGAAAAACTTTTTGCCCATAAAGGAGTGTATCGCCGGTTGTGTGACATGCAATCGTTTGGTTAAAAAAGGATTTAGGGTTTGGGATATAGGGATTAGGGTGGGAAATTGGGAAATTTTAGAATAAATTGACTATTCCTCATTTTCAGTTCCTTTGAATGGGGAATTACTGCCCATCATAAATTCATCTATGAACAGAGCACTAAGCAAATTGCACTAAATTTTAACCTATGACCAATCCATTAAGAGAAAAAATAAAATCCCTTGCATCTGAATTTGCCCCTGGTATTATCCATATCCGCAGGCATTTGCATGCTAACCCCGAATTGTCAGAGAAAGAACTCAATACAGCAGATTTCATTTGTAAAACACTGGATGCATACGGCATTTCCTTTATAAGAAATGTTGGAGGTAATGGCATAATAGCAAAAATAGAAGGCAGGCATCCCCAGAATACGACACTCGCACTCCGGGCCGATATGGATGCCCTGCCAATAAACGAATTGAACGATTGTGAATATAAGTCGCTGAATCCCGGAGTAATGCATGCCTGTGGGCACGATGTACACATGGCCTCACTACTTGGCGCATCGAAGATATTGAATGAACTTCGCGATGAATTTGAAGGTACAATCCGTTTAATTTTTCAGCCTTCGGAAGAGAAATTCCCCGGCGGTGCGCTGGCAATGATCAAGGATGGGGTTCTGAAAAATCCTGTTCCGGAACGGATTTATGGTCAGCATGTATTGCCTACGCTGGAAGCAGGTAAAGTAGGTTTCAAACCGGGCCGGTACATGGCTTCAACAGATGAAGTTTACTTAACAGTTAAAGGAAAAGGAGGCCATGCCGCTACGCCTGAACTGAATATTGACCCGGTATTAATTGCCTCTCACATTATTGTCGCACTGCAGCAGGTGGTAAGCCGTTGGGCACCTCCTGGCATTCCAACTGTTCTTTCTTTCGGGCGGGTTATCGCCGATGGCCGGACCAATATTATTCCGTCAGAAGTTAAGATTGACGGTACCTTCCGCACCTTCGACGAAACCTGGCGCGCAAAAGCGCATGAAAAAATCACCACGCTTGCCAAAGGCATGGCCGAAAGCATGGGCGGCACCTGCGATGTTTTTATCGACCACGGCTATCCTTTCCTTGTAAATGACGACCTTGCAACTTCAGAAGCCAAAGCTTTGGCACAACAATATCTTGGGTATGAAAATGTTGTAGACCTCGACCAGCGAATGACAGCCGAAGATTTTGCCTATTATTCACATATTATCCCGGCTTGTTTTTATCGTTTAGGTGTAAAAGATCCTTCCTGGGAAAAAATCCGGAACCTGCATACACCAGAGTTCGATGCCGACGAGCGCAGCCTGGAAACTGGGATGGGTTTGATGGCGTGGATAGCTGTTAACCAGTTAAAACCGTTACAATGAAAGTAGAAGGCAAGCACTATCGGACTATCTGGATGGAAGG
>JBBQUX010000070.1:0-17067 GCA_038212135.1 Bacteroidales bacterium
ATTTGCCGATATCGGCAGTGGATTTAATATCGCCATGCGCGATCTCGATATCCGTGGCGCCGGTAATATCCTTGGTGCTGAGCAAAGCGGTTTTATTACTGAAATAGGATTTGAAATGTACCAGAAAATACTCGACGAAGCTTTGCACGAACTGAAACTGGCCGAATATGCCGACTTATATGCCGAAGAAAAGGAAACCCAGTTTGTGCGCGAATGCCAGATTGAAACCGATCTCGAAATCCTGATCCCTGACGATTATATTTCCAATATCACCGAAAGATTAAGCCTGTATAAAGAACTCGACAATGTTGAAACAGAAGAAGCGCTTCTGGCCTTCCAGGACCAACTGATCGATCGTTTCGGGGCGGTTCCTGCCGAAACACAGGAGCTGCTCAATGCCATCAGGCTGCGGAGGCTGGCAAAGTCGATCGGGTTCGAAAAACTAATTCTACGCAACCAGGCTATGACCGGCCATTTTGTAAGCAACGAAGCTTCGCCCTATTATCAGACTGAAGTTTTCACTGCCGTTCTGAAATACGTTCAAACCCACACCAACTCCTGCCGTATGAAAGAAGGATCAGGAAAACTCAGCATTTCGTTCCAGAAAGTGAACACTGTATCCGAAGCGCTTGTTGTATTGCGGGGAATGAATATTGTTGAACCGGTAATTTAAAAATCTATTATGCCAGTAACCAGAATTATTTTACTTGTAACCGCATTGCTTTTTGCTTTCCCGATTTTTGCCGGGGCTCAGCAACAGTGGATGGTATATTTTAAGGATAAACAAAAACAGGATTTTAATCCATACAGCTATTTTGATAAAAAGGCAATTGATCGCCGGATAAATACAGGCTTGCCGGTCGACGATCCTTCGGACTGGCCGGTGACCGATACCTATGTGAATGCCGTTTCGATTAACGCAAATGAAGTTTTAATGACCAGTCGTTGGCTGAATTCAGTGGCTGTGGATGCTGATGACATTCAGATTAATGCTATCAGGCAATTGCCATTTGTTCTTGATGTGGAATGGATTGAAGCTTCACAGGCTGAAGCTGCTGAGTATCAAAAATATGATTCTGCTATTGATCTCGATGAAGCTGAAATTCTTAACGGTCAGTTAAAAACAATAGGGGTGGATGAATGGCGAAAAGCAGGAATTGACGGCAAAGGAATACGGATAGCCATTCTGGATGTTGGATTTCTGCATGCCGATCAGGTTCCGGCTTTCGATCATATCCGCAAAGAAAACCGCATTATTGCAACCCACGATTTTACAAAACGGGGTAATAACGAAAATGTATATTACGGTGGTGCTCATGGTACCGAAGTATGGTCGTGCATTGCTGGTAAAATAGGCGATTTGCAGTTTGGCATTGCTACCGGTGCCGAGTTTTTGCTGGCTAAAACCGAAAAGAACTCTGAAAAATATTCCGAAGAACTTAACTGGCTGGCTGCCGCTGAATGGGCCGATAAAAACGGTGCTGATATCATTAACAGCTCGCTTGGGTACACTGGCAAGCGCTATTTTAACTGGCAGATGGATGGCCATACTTCCTTTGTTACCCGCGCCGCCAATATTGCTGCTCGCAAAGGAATACTGGTGGTAACCGCTGCCGGCAACGAAGGTGATAACTCCTGGCACTTTATCGGTGCGCCTGCTGATGCAGATAGTGCTTTATCGGTTGGTGGTATCGATCCTTATACTGGCTTCCATACGGGTTTCAGTTCCTTTGGCCCAACTTCCGATAAACGAATGAAACCCAATGTGGTTGCTTATGGACATGTTATAGCCGCCGCGCCTTCGGGGCTCACTTCCACTCAGGGAACTTCGTTTGCTTCGCCTTTGATTGCAAGTTTTGCAGCCTGTGCGTGGCAAACTAACCGTTCATTAACCAATATGCAGCTTTTCGGCGAAATTGAAAAATCAGGAAGCCTGTATCCGTATTTCGATTATGCCCACGGGTTTGGAATTCCTCAGGCAGCGTATTTCGTTAGTAAGGAACCAAAATCGGCAATTCCAACTTTTACTGTAATTGAAAAAGGGGATAGCATTTCGATTGTGGTTAATACGTTTTTAGATGCAACCAACCGTATTGCGGAAAACACAAATTTAAATTCCGGAACTTCTGTGAAAAAGAAAGCGAAAGACAGCGGGGAGTATCTTTATTATAACATCAGCAATAAAAAGGGCGTGCTCGACAGTTATTCAGTGCTGGATGTTACTCAATACGAAGTGCTTACAATAGTTCGGACTGAATATAAGGATGGAGAAACCCTGAATGTGCATTACCAAGGTTACAGTATCTCAATTAAATTATAACACAAAAAAACTGATGAAGAAAGTATTCACAATAATCCTGTTATCACTTACAATGGGTGCATTTTCCCAGGAAGTTTTGCTACAGCAAAATGTTAAAGGCGATACGTTAATTCCCACCCGTGGCCCGAACCTCAAGCACTTTTTGCAGGGATATATCGGGTTGGGGTTTCCTTTATATACCAACGAGGATGTTACCTATACTGAATTCGGGACTTCCACGGCTGTAGATTTCGGAATGAGGTATAAACGTAAACTTGCTGAACATTTTGCTATAGGGATGGATATTGGTGTAAATCTGGCTGCCTATAAAATAAAACAGGAAACAGGGAAAACCGTGCCAGATTCCATAATCAACGATAAAGAGAAATTTCAGATCAATTCCCTGGCAAGTTCTGTTTATACCCGCATTAATGTTGGCCGCCGCGGGAACCATATCGGCAACTATCTGGATTTGGGCGTTTATGGTGGCTGGAATTGTGTTAAAAAACACAGGACTATTAACGAAAATGCCGCAGACGAAAAAGTTAAAGTAGTTACCAGCCAGTTGAAATATATCGAAAACTTCTCGTATGGATTACTTGCCAGGGTAGGAGTGAACCGCTGGGTACTTAAGGCTGGCTACAGGTTAAGTGATATTTTCGCACCAGCGTATGCAATACCTGAACTTCCGCGTTTAATTGTGGGATTAGAAATTGGGATATTTTAGGGGATGAGGAAAAATAAAACAGACTTTTGTCCGGTTTCCCTCGAAAGGAGAAAATCAAAAAGGTTGTCCCGTTTATGAGACAACCTTTTTAGTTTTAAATCAGATAAATTATTTGGCTATTCAAATATAACCCTTGTACCGGCGGTTTGCACCGGTGTAGACAGTTTCAGGAAATAAATTCCTTTACTTACAGCTGGCATACTGTAAATCAGGTTGTTGTCGCCGTTAACGAGTGAAACAGATGCTGAATACACAATTTTGCCGGTCATATCAATAAGTTGTATTTTACCAACCTGTGCCGAAGGCATTTTAGCTGATAACTGGAAAATTCCATTTACAACAGGATTTGGTGAAACCTTCAGATTGTATTGGCCTGAGAGTTCTGCAATTCCGGCGTCGTTAACTACATTGATATACACTTTAGCGGTAGCAAAAAGGTTTGGTGATGCGGTATACGCTATTTTGTATGTGAGAGAGTCTTTACCATAAAATCCTGCAGTGGGTGTATACGTTACAACATTAGGATTAGTAAATGGAATTTCTGCAATTCCGTGCGAAGCTTGTTGTTCGATAGTTAAGGTTACCGGAGCTTGTTTCATATCGTTATCCAACACTGACACTGTTACTGACTGGATTGTTTTGGTTTCTGCCTGGTCGTCAACAGCGGTTGGAGGTGTGGTAAGTTCGCCTTCGAGGATGCCGAGGTTATCAACAAAACGTTTTACAAAATTCTGGTAGTACACATTTGCAAGCGTTGCATCGTGAATCACAAGTGTATTCTCGTCATTTTCGTTATCAGCTGCTGCGCTCCAGTTATGTGAACCGGTGAAAACCATTGGATCCGAAGCAGGAGCATCCTGGTCAACAATCATATATTTGTGATGCATAATTCCGCTGGATACATCATCGAATGTGTAATGAGTTGTTAATGAAGCTGATAATGTTGCATTTACCGTAGCTGCATTGTTTCCTTCAGCATTGGTTAAAACATTTACAGCAACACCCGCTGATTTGCGTGCAGCTATGGCAGTAGCCATTTCATTACGGGTAATGAGCATTGTAGCAATACTAAGATCGTTATTTGCTGTATTGATTACTTCAACAATACGTGCATTAACACCATCTGTAGGGCTGAAATAACACTCAACACGTTTGCCGTTAATCATAAATTCATGTGGTGTATTGTTTTTCTTGGTTGAACCGAAACGCGCTTTGGCAGCATTGGGTTCGTCAGCATAGGAACCCCACATTTCTTCAAATTCAATCTGGTAAGAACGTGCAAGACTCTGATCCTGAACAATAATTACGTTGTTAGCATCAAGGTTAATTTGTCCGTCAGTAAAGTTGGTCGAACCTGTCCACAGGATAGGGTCGTTTGCGTTTGCTGATTGTGCATCGAAAATCACAAATTTGTTATGCATAATTCCCAGGCGTTGCGAACTGCTTGGGCCAATAAGCAAATGTACCGCAGAACCTACAAGTTCATCGATACCCAAATTGGCAGTAGTGCCGCATCCGATAACGCGAACTCTTACACCCCGGTTAGCGGCAGCTTTTAAAGCTGTGCTGATGTTGCTGATACCGGCGTTGTTAAAATTGTAAATCGTTAGATCGATGGAATATTTTGCACGGTTAATATAGTTGATTAGCGTATCATCAATGGTTGAAGGCAGATATATGGCATCAACACCTTTTGAGTATGTAACATCCACAGGACTGTTGAAATACGATTTCATATCACCGGTCGAGTTCGATATGGTTGCATACGGACGAATTGCCGATTTGGCTGTATCGCTTCCCGAAACTGAAAAAGCCTGTACCCAAGTAATTTCTCCTGCATTAAGGCCGGATAAATCCAGAGTGTGACTCGTTGCACCTCCAACTCCGTTCAGCAGGTTTGCAATTACGGTTTCAGCAGTTAAGCCGTAAAACATCTGAGTAGTTCCAGCAACATTGGTATTCCAGCTGAAATCGAGAGTTGTATGAGTGAAAGCAGTATTGGTAAGTACATTCGTCAGGTAGATGGAACTTCCTAACTGAAGATCTTCCATTTTACGCGGAAGTAACTGATAGCCTGCAGTAGGGCTGTTGTAGTCAAATTGCGAAACTACGGCGGTAATGTTAACCAGGCCACTTGGAATTGGTTGTCCGATTATATCCGTCTGGCTTGTTTTTACATAAATATATCCGGTTTCGCCATTGGCAGTAAACAGATATTTTTTTTGTGTAAACACACCTCCTGCATCAGCAAAAGTAGCGTTGTTAATTTTTACCAGCATGGCTTCATAAGGCTCAGCAATCTGGGCTGGAGTTAATTCAATAGGATCAGGTACAGGATTTCCGGTGGAACGAACGGTTACGTTTGTAAGCGGATCAAGTTCCAGAAGCTGGTTGTACATTTTAAGTGTTCCTGTAACAGTAATCGAGTCGCCCCGGTTTACAACGCCAACGGTTGCACCGTAAGCAGCAATTCCGGCTGTACCGTCCTGAAAGTACCGGATAATTCCCAGTTCCGAACCATGTGTTGCAATCCCTTTTACTGTAACTACTGTTCCTGCAGCCATTCCGCGGGCTTCGAGGATGGTATTCTGGGCGTAGCCAAGCGACAATATGCCGAGTAAGAGTAAGCTGAATAAGAATGATTTTTTCATTTTATTGAGGTTTATTGGTGATTAGTTAAATACGATTTTTAGTGACATTGTGATTTGACGGCCTGCTCCCATAAATACTGAAGCTGAGCGTGCGTCGAAGGTACTGAAGTTAGGTCTGATATATGTGTCATTATTCTTGGCATCAGAAATATACATTGTGTTCAGTACATTGAGAACATTTAGCCTGAGTGTAAAGCCGAGTTTGCTGAAAGATTCAAGTTTGAAACGGTATCCTGTGTGAAAATCAAACAAGGTATAAGATGGGATTCTCCACGATTCAATAGGATTTCCTACAGAATCAGTACATTCTTCAGCATTGAAGTCGGAATAATACCGATCGAATAAAGTAGCGCCACCCTCTACATAAAAGCCTTTTATTGGTTCATATCTGATGCTTGCCCCAAGTTGTGTTTGTGCTGCATCGCCAACATGTATTCCGGTTGCATCAAAACTTATTTTATTGGCAGGCTGTCCGACAAGAGGCCCTTCTGAATAAAACATTTGAACATTTTCGATTTTTTTATCCCAAACCCAATTCCCAACTGAAATTAATCCCTGCAAATCAAGGTTTTGCATGATTTTATAGATAAAATCAACCTCGATTCCTTTATGCAAGGCATCCATTCCAGGGATGTCTCCTGCTGTTTTACCTCCGATACCTGTAATAGGATCTTCATATTCGCCTGAAACCTGGTTTGCAGGCTTGTTCATCCAGTGAGTGTAGTAAGCATTAACATTTGCTGTAAATGACTTGCTGGTATAAGAGTATCCAAGTTCAAGAGCCTGAACTTTTTCATTTTTAGCTAATGAATCAGGTTGGAAGTTTGCTGTAAATCCCCAAAAATAATATTTGTAGTCTCTTGTTTTGGACAGGTAGCCTAAATTGACAAATACATTGTTGTGTTCATCTATGTTATAATTGGCTCCGGTTTTTAAAGTAAAACCGGGTTTGTATTTCCATGCCGATTCTTGTTTCCCGAAATAGTCAACTTTTTTGAAACCACTTAATGAACCAGTAAGGTTTACAAAAGTGCTGAATTTCCCTTCTTTATATTCAATTTGAGTAAAAAAACCTCCCCAGTTTACAAGTCCGTCATTGTAAAAATTTACTTTATCACCAACATATTTCATTGCTGACACTGGAACAGTATCACTGTAAGTTCGCAAATCTTTTTTATCAACTGCATAGTCACCACCCAAAAGATCGGTAATTTCACTGTAATGTTCAGCTTTGTAAGAGCGTATATCAATACCTCCCGATAAGTCCATTTTATTATTCAATTTATAATTGAATGACGAAAGCAGGCCGAACCACCTGTGATTGTTATTGTTCTGCACCATGTAATTGGTTGAGCAATAGAGTTTAGTATCATAATATAGTTCAATAGGATCCTCTGTGCTAAAAATCCCAGTTACAACTTTTGTGTTCAGGTCATAAATGCTTTGCCAGTCAATCTGGCCAATTTGGGACTCAACGTATTTATTAGGATAGTTGGCAACGTTTGCTGGAGTTATAAGGTTCTCCGGTTTCATACTGGTTCTTGGTTGTTCGCCACCACCTGTACCCATAGAAAGGTAGGCTGTATTGGAAATTGAAAGCCTACTGTTTACATTCCATGAATCTCGAATACTGAATTGTGGTTTAAAATAAGTATTAACCATTTCATTAGTTACATATGCTCCGGCATTAGGGTCAATAATACGGGCTGAATAATCGCTGTTCCATTGCTCTGCATCCCGCCTTAAATAACCCCAATGCTGGTTATATCCAATTCCCATGTTATTGATTGCAGAAAAATCTGACGAATTAACACCTTGCTTTTTTGCATATGTAGTGTCGTAATTGGCTATTGACTGTTTATAACTTCGTTGTTTATGTGTCTGGGGTGCACCGAAACCAGTTAGGCTGGTTATATGGTTGCCCCAACGTTTGTCTATCTTAACAAAGAAAAAATATGCTTTTACATCCGTTTTTTCAACCCAGCCATACCCGTTTTTATAGGCACCTGCAAGGGTAACACCCCAGCCATTTTTTAATTTACCTGATGTATAGCCTATATTTGTAGTTGATTTGCCTTCAAAATCAACTCCTTCTTCAATACTTAAGGAACGATTGTTTTCAATTCCTTTAGTAAGTATATTCATGGTTCCGCCTACCGATGGCAATGCGAGTTTTGAAGCGCCAAGTCCGCGCTGAACCTGTATACTGCGGGTTACAGCATCGAGGCCGAACCAATTGGACCAGTACACCCAGCCATTTTCCATATCATTAACAGGGATACCATCGAGCATTACAGCAACATTCCGTTGGCTAAAACCGCGTATTGTTATGCGCGCATCGCCATCGCCTCCGCCTTGCTGAGTGGCATAAACACCTGGAGTCTTATTTAAAAGCATTGGAATATCCTGACCCGACAAGCGTTCTTCGATCTTGGCAGGGAGCATGGTCGTAAATGCAACCGGTGTTTCACGTGTACGGGCTACATCGCCTACAATTGAAACACCATCAAGTACTATTGTTTCCATATTGAATGTAAGGTTCAGTGGTTTGTCGGCAACCACAATTTCCTGTTCAATAGGTTTATTGCCAACAAAAGTAACCTGCAGTGTGTATTTTCCTTTTTCGAGTAGTAGTGTAAACTTTCCGTTTACATCAGTTGAAGTGCCTTTAGTTGTGCCTTTTATTACAACATTCGCTCCTACTACTGTTTCTCCGAGAAAGGAATCTTTAACTATGCCGTTTACTGACTGCTTTTGGGCAAGCGCTGAAAAAGTGAAGGCTAAAAGAAAAGAGAAAAGAAAAAAAACTCGTTTCATAAGTATTTCTGGTTTTAAAATCAAAAGGTACCCGAAATGATAAAACACTCATTTCAAGGTACCTTTATATTATTTGATTATGATTGAAGTAGAATTATTTAACCAGAATTTTCTGGACAGTCGAAATTTTCGTGGAGGAAGTTATCTTTACAAGGTAAACCCCTTTAACCAATCCAAGTGATGTAAGCTCAACCTGCTGTTGCCCTTTGGTATAGGATTGTTTGAAAACAGTTTGTCCGATAACCGAGAATATTTCAACTTCTTTTATGGCCAGTTTCGATGAAATGGAAAGACGATCGGAAATTACTGGATTGGGATAAATGGTGAGCCATGAACCAGCAGGGATTTCGTTGATTCCGGTAACTCTGCATTCATGTTTGCCTAGGTTCGACCAGATGTCTTTATAAACAAGATGGCCGGCAGTGTCAATAATTGCAGGTACTGTATCCCATTGCTGGGTAACAATAAAAGGTGAAGGATTGGCTATAACTCCCTGAACTACATTTGGTTTGCGAATCAGCGAATGATCTGAAGTCCACGACATCCAGAATGGTCCGAATGCAGCACCACCAACAGATTTAGCCTGAACAATATAATTGATCACTTTCCCTGTAACCGGAGTAAGAACATTGTTAATGGTAGCATTGTACGATACAGTAGTATCCTTTACATACGACCAGCCTGTTTCAGCCGATATAGCGCTTCCCAATCCTAACTGGCCAATCAGGTCAACAGGTGTAAATGTAGAGCCGCCATCAATTGATTTAAGAAGTGCAATGGCATCATTTCCATTCATATAGGTTGGAGCAGGATAATCATGATCGAGCTGGTTAGCCATAGCCTGTAAAACGGGGCTGCAAGCTGGTGAGGAAGCTGTGCTGGTAATTTGTCCATTAACCAGAACAAAAGTTTTGTATGGTTGGATTGTACCGGTCAAACGTGTAATACCACCTTCAGTGTAAACAGAACTCCCGTTGCTGTAACGTGCTACCCAGTAGTTATTCAGGTCAATGGCCTGGTTGGTGGGATTGTATATTTCAACGGCTTTGTTGTTGCCACTTCCTTCCACATATTCCGAAAAGAATAAATCATTAGGCGTTTGGGCAGAAGCCAACAAAGCGGTAAGAAATACCGAAAATAAGAGTAAAAGATTTTTCATAAGCTGTAACGTTTAAAAGGGCTGTTTATATTTTTATTTAGTTTCGAAAATGCAATTTGGGATGCAAAGTTACACTTTATTCGGTGTATCAACAGGATATTTTTCACAATAAAAAAACATTTAGCAAAATAACAGATAATCAATATATTATGAGTATTTCTGAACTGTTTTACCTGCCTGTGATAAGTGAAGCCTGGCGGAGGGATTTATTTTGCTTTGTTTAACCAAAAACCAGGATTTGGAGAGTTGTTACATTTAATTAGTGTCACTAAGAAAACTCATCATTTTACGTAAAATGCTCATTTTATTTAACTTCAGGTTTGGCAGGCAAAACTCAATCTTCTGTGCGCGAGGACTTTCCCCTACGGGGACCAAGGGGTGAGCGTGGGAAAAACTCATTTTAGACTCGTTTTCTTATGCGCACTAATTATACAGACAAGAAACGTTTTTAATTGCATTTCATACTATCAATTGCTATAATCTTGTCTTTTTGAGGCTTTTTACCTGTGTAAAAAAGCATTCAGAATTTAAGATTCAGGAGCAAGGTAAAAATGATAAAAAAAAGCTTTTACAACTCAGGCACTAAAATAGTACCGGATTCCCAAATATTTCCTACTTTCGTTCCGTAAAAATCAGCACGGTGTCAGATAGCTTAGTCATCATACCCACATACAACGAGAAGGAAAACATCCAGAAGATGATCCGCAAGGTTTTCTCGCTGCCAAAAGATTTCCATTTGTTGATAGTTGAGGATAACTCGCCCGATGGTACCGGTGCTATTATTAAAAGCATGATGCCTGAGTTTGCCGGCAAGCTTTTTATACTGGAGCGAAAAGGGAAATTAGGCCTCGGTACGGCTTATATTGAGGGTTTTAAATGGGCACTTGATAAAGGGTATGAGTATATTTTCGAAATGGACTGTGATTTCTCACATAATCCTGACGACCTGTTCCGGCTTTACACCGCCTGCGCTATCGATGGTGCAGATATGGCAATCGGTTCCCGTTATATAAAGGGTGTTAATGTGGTAAACTGGCCGATGGGAAGGGTGCTGATGTCCTACGGAGCTTCTATGTATGTTCGTTTCATCCTGAGTATGCCCGTTGCTGATACCACAGCCGGGTTTAAATGTTACACTGCCAAAGTATTGCGTACAATTGATCTTAATGGTGTAAAGTTTATGGGCTACGCCTTCCAGATTGAAATGAAATATACCGCCTGGCGGTTAGGTTTCAAAATAGTTGAAGTACCTATTATTTTCACTGATCGGACTGAAGGTACTTCCAAAATGAGTTCTAGAATATTTAAAGAAGCATTTCTTGGCGTAATGAGTCTGAGATTTAAAAAAATTACTCCTTTTAAAAGTTAATATACCCTTTTAATTCTACTATTGATTAATCTTTCAGAAAGTCAGCTGAAAGGTTTTTTTTGTGAAGTTTTCAGCAAATTTGAAAATTTCTTTCGTTGAAAATATCCTGAAGAAGACTACTTTTGCAGCGTTTTTCAAGCTATAACAAGCAGATGAATACAAAAGATATACTTATCCGAAATGCTACCATCGTAAACGAAGGGAAGCAGTTTAAAGGCAGTGTTCTTGTTAGCGGACAGCTGATTAAAGATGTTGCCAAAGGCGATATTGACGCGCCAGGTGATTGTGAAATCATTGATGCAACCGGAATGCTACTTTTGCCCGGCATCATCGACTGTCATGTGCATTTCAGGGAGCCGGGTGTTACCCATAAAGGTGATCTTGCTACCGAAAGCAGGGCCGCAGTGGCTGGAGGCGTAACTTCGTTTTTTGAAATGCCGAATACCCAGCCTCAGACTATAACTCTCGATCTGCTAGAGCAAAAAATGGCCCTGGCAGCCGAAAAATCGCTGGCCAATTATTCATTTTTCCTGGGGGCAAGCAATGATAATATTGAGGAAATTGCAAATGCCGATCCAAAAACAGTTTGCGGCGTTAAAGTATTTTTCGGTGCTTCAACCGGTAATATGCTGGTTGACAATATCAACGCACTGGAAGAAATATTTAAACGCTCACCTGTGCCTTTGGCTGCTCATTGTGAGGACGAATCAATTATCCGGGCAAACAGTGCTGCAATGCAATCAAAATATGGTGAAGATGTACCTGTTGAAATGCACCCGCTTATACGCAGTTCCGAAGCCTGTTTCCGATCCAGCTCACTGGCTGTAATGCTCGCCCGCAAATACAACACCCGCCTGCATATTACCCATATGTCAACCAGGGCCGAACTGGATTTGCTTGATAACACGATACCGCTTTCACAAAAACGGATTACGGCTGAAGTCTGCACCCACTATCTTTGGTTTTGTGATGAAGACTACGCAAGGCTTGGGACGAAGCTAAAAGTAAACCCGGCAATAAAATCGGCTGCTGACAAAGACGCACTGTTATTGGGATTGCTCGATAACAGGGTTGATATAATTTCGACTGATCATGCCCCGCATCTCGCTGAAGAAAAAGCAAATACATATTTTAAAGCACCCTCAGGCACTCCGCTTGTACAGCATTCGCTTCCGGCCATGCTTCAAATGGCTAAACAGGGCAGACTGAAATTGACAGTATTGGTTGAAAAAATGTGCCATGCTCCGGCCATTTGCTATAATATAGAAAAACGTGGTTTTATCAGGCCGGGTTACTTTGCTGACCTGGTTCTCATAAATCCGGATAAAAATTTTACAGTTCAAAAAGAAAATATTCTCTACAAGTGCGGATGGTCGGTTTTCGAAGGCACAACATTCGATACCGAGGTGGTAAGAACTTTTGTAAACGGACACGCTGTATTTGTAAACGGGAAAATTGACAATTCAGTTAAAGGATTAAGAATCACTTTCGATAGAAAATAAATAAATATGAAATACATACTGCTTTTAACATTATTTGCCTTTTTAACATTTGGCTGTTCACAGAAAAAAGTCGTAGAATCCACTTACGAAAACGGCAACCCGAAGGTTGAGAAATATTACCACAAAAAAGGGAATGAACTTATCCTCGACAGGGAAGTGATATTTTACGAAAACAAGCAGAAAAAAATGGAAGGCACCTATAAATATGAACAGCGCGACGGGCAATGGAAAGCCTGGTACGACGATGGAACCCTATGGAGCGAAGGTGAATATAAAGATGGTAAACGAAACGGATTAGGCATAGCTTATCACGAAAACGGTAAAAAATACATCGAAGGCATGTACTGTAATGATGCCCGGGTTGGAGCCTGGCGTTTTTACGATACTACTGGTGTATTGCTGAAAGAAGTGAATTTTGACCTGGTACCAAAGTCAGCAGATAGCGATACCGTAAAATAATTACGGGCAGAGCCTCGCTACAGCGTGGCTCTCTAATACCCGTAAATATTTTATAAGAGAATAACGTGAAAATTCAAGTGATATTGGAATGCGAAAATTTCATTCTGTTTTTCTGCCAAAGCACCCTTTAATTCAAATTGAATTTCACATAAACAGGCAGGTGATCACTATAGCCGCCGAAATATTTATCGCCACTCATAGTGCGGCTGGGACGCGATTCACCATTCTTATCTTTATAAAGCAAATAATCGGCTCTGAAAATTTCCGCCTGCTCAACCGAAGTGTGTAATCCTTTTTTTCGCGAAAGCATATTTCCCGAAACGATAATCTGGTCGAAAAGGTCCCAGTCTTTATAAAATAAACTTCCTTCGCCTTTTTTGAATTCTGGATACAAGAGGCTGTAAAGGTATGAGTTGTTTATTGCCATGTCAGGGCTTTGTGCTTTCAGCCCGTCTGCGATTGTTTTGTCCGAAGGCTCATCGTTGAAATCACCCATCAACAGAATGTTTACGGACTTATCCTGTTTTTGTATAGCATCAATTTTGTTTCGCAAAACCTTTGCTGCAGCCATTCGTTTAGGTTCCGAAAGTTCGGTTCCTTCGCGGCGCGAGGGCCAGTGGTTAACAAAAACATGCAGTATTTCTCCTGATTTTACTTTGCCTTTTACATAAAGAATATCTCGTGTACGATCGCTATCCGGAAGCTCCACCTGCAATTGCTCCGATGAAATGAGCTTAAATGTGGCCGGGTTATAAATAGCAGCTACATCTATTCCGCGCTCATCAGGGCTGTCGAAGTGTATGATGCTGTATTTTGTTTTGCTTAGTTTTGCTGATGAAGTCAGCATTTCGAGCACATCCTTATTCTCTACTTCTGCAAAGCCAATAAGATCGGGCATAGCCGGGCTGGCAATGTCAGTGATTACTTTGCCTGTATGCTCAATTTTTGTGTTGAGGCGTTCTCCTGTCCAGGGTACTTTGCCCTTGTGAGTAAACTCGTCATCGTTGGTTTTAGGATCGTTAATCGTATCGAAAAGGTTCTCGACATTGTAGAACATGGCTACGAAAGTCTTTTTAGCAGATTTTGGGTTGTTTTTTGCCGGTTGTGCGCAGGCTGTAACCCAGGGCAGCAAGGCAATCAGAAGGAGGTAGTGTTGAATTTTCATGCGCAAATGTACTGTTTTATTTTTTATTGCGGCGCAAAGGTGTGCGATCGCACGTATCTGCGGCAACGCAATAAAAAAACCGGTTTCGAAAGAGACCGGTTTTCATTTGAATGGGATAAAAATCGTTAGTCAGCAACAATTACCAGGTATTTGCTGCGGCTCCAGAAATCGGTATAGTTCAGGATAACCAGTTTATCAACTGATTTTTTGCCGGCACCTTCAAATTTATAGGATCCTGTTGGGTGGTTGGTAAGCAGAACTGCTTTTTTCTTGTTAACAGGAATTTCATTCAGGGTTGTAATATCTGTTTTAGTGAAGTATGTTTTGTCGAAATCTTCAGTTACAGCCTTGGCACGGCCGATTCCGATAAAACCACCTGATTTGTCGATAATTTTCTTCTCTTTCAGTTCCTTGGTAGTTCCTACCACATAATAAGCAGTGTTCAGGGCAGCGGTTTTTTCTTCGATTGCCTGCTGTTTGGCTTTGTTTTCGGTACTTAGGTTTTCAACATTGGTATTCAGGTTGGTAACCTGGTTACCTAAATCCTCTACTTTAATGTTCATTTTAGCAAGCTGGCCTTTCAGCTCAGAAATTTCAGCATCTTTAGCCTCTATTGATTTTGTAAGGTTGTCAATCATGGTCTCAAGCTCGGCAATCTTAACATTGGCACCTTTAAGGCCAGCTTCCGAACTCTTGAGTTTTGCACGCAAAGAAGCCACCATGTCGCGGTTCTTTTGCAGCATCGCATAAATAGTGTTTATATCGCCGGTTATCTGCTCGCGGGCGCTTGTCTGCACTTCGGTTCCACCGCTGGTATTCTGACTGATAATATTTTCTTTTAATTTGATTGAATCGAGGTTCGACTGAATTTCGTTAAAAGCACGAACAAATTCCATCACAGTGGTGTCCTTTTGGAACCCAAGAGCCAGCAGACTGTCATTCTTGGCTTTAAGCCTGGCATTCTCTTCTTTCATTTGGTTGCAACTCATGGTCACCAACATGGCCGGAATGAGCATCACTAAAAATAGCTTTTTCATAATTTATTTTTGGTTAATTGTTAAATAACGCACAAAGGTACAATCAATTGTATTATAATAATTTTTATTTAAAAAATTGGCTAAATATTATTTTGATGTGCTGAGTAATGAATTCTAGAGTTTAATTTCTTTTTTTTTATTTATCTTGTTCTTCTGTTATGATACAAAAAGACCCCAAAATCCAGGCTTAATAGAAATTTCACACAGATGTACGCCCCGGTAAGGCTCATGATCCCAATAAATTGGGATGGGCCTGATGGATTTTCCCATATATGTACAGCACGTGAGGCTGGTGTATTGCGGAGTCTATCCCGCAGGGCGGGGCAACATGCCCGCGCGGTTTACCTTCGTCTACATCTGTTGTGAAATTTCTATCAGGCCGGTTCCTACACCCTCATAATATTCATAAAAAGCCAAATCCTCGTTCCGCAATGTTGCCATAAGAGGAAGCTCTCAAAGCAGGGACCGGCCTTTTACAAATGCGCCAGCAGTTCTTAGCCGGAGGTATGTGCGAATGGCATGTGCGTAGCAATACACAGCAAGGCAAACTGTAAAGATTTGTTGCGCTTTTTCATGCCTTGCGAGGAGATACCTCTGGTTTAGAAACGCAAGCATTTTTATAAAGACTTGATTTTTTATGCACATATTGCTTGTTTTTAAAGGTGTGCATGAGACCGCTTCGCTAAGTTGGTACTTTTTAATCAAGCAAAAAGTATGAAGAAAAAATTGTAAATGAATTTCCGAATTAATTAATGGTTCTATTAAATTCAATTAGAAAAGTATCGCTTATGATGTCCAAACTTTTCCATCACATCAAAATAAAATAAAGCCAAAAAATTCAGCCTCAGCATCCCGAATTATAATGCTGACAAGCTGTTTGCATAACAATACGTAAAGTTATTATACTGTCCGCTATAAGAATTAGTCCCCATTTTTCATCCAAAACCCTTGATAACATTTTCATCTCATTTTTGTAAAGTTATTTTGACTGATTGTCAAATTATCAAATCGTCAAATTGTCGAATCGTCGAATTGTCCAATTGTCACATCACATTCCTTATCTCACCCCACTCCAATCTCCGGCTTACTTTTCATTATCTTTGCCAATCTACTTTAAAATATGACAAACTATCCCCAGATCATCCTGAAACCCGGTAAAGAACAACCTGTACTTCGTTTCCATCCCTGGATTTTTTCAGGTGCCATACAAAAAACAGTCGGTAAACCAGCTGAAGGCGATGTTGTGGAGTGTTATACTGCTACCGGAAATTACCTGGCAACCGGCCACTGCATGCCCGGATCGTTGGCTGTTAAATTATTTACTTTCAAAAAGCAGGAAATCGGGAAAGCGTTCTGGCTTTCGAAAATCCGCGAAGCATGGCAGGTTCGCACATCCCTCGGGCTAACTGATAATCCGCACACCAATGCCTATCGCCTGATACATAATGAAGGGGATAACATGCCCGGTCTTATTGTGGACATTTACGGTGCGATGGCTGTGCTGCAGGCACATTCAACAGGTATGCACGATATCAGGCAACTTCTGGCCGATGCAATTGTTTTTGAAAGTGAAGGCAAAATCACTTCTGTTTATGATAAAAGTTCCGAATCCATCCGGAAAATGACCGGTCGGAAAGTGGATGATGGTTTCCTTGCTGGAAATGTCGGTGACAGTGAAATTCTCGAAAATGGCCACCGTTTTCATGTAAATGCTTTAACAGGACAGAAGACAGGTTTTTTTCTCGATCAGCGTGATAACCGGGAACTTATTACCCGTTTTGCAGCAGGCCGCGATGTGCTGAATATGTTCGGTTATACGGGGGGCTTTTCAGTTTATGCTGCCAAAGCCGGAGCAAAACTTGTGCATACTGTTGATAGTTCG
>JBBQUX010000071.1:0-17060 GCA_038212135.1 Bacteroidales bacterium
GTCCATGGGCTTACCCACTTCGAAAGAGGGAATATAGGATTTGGCATCGCTCATCCGGCTACGCATATAAGGATCCACTGATATAAACTTTGCTTTAACCAGCAATTCACCATCGTTAAGCGAGGGTACATTGGTTTCGGCCATTTCAAAATTTGATTCGGTTGGCAGGCCCGTGGGTCTCGATTTAAGTATGATTTGTCTGTTCATTTTTTGGTTGAAATTTTAACTCAATAGTTAGATATTTAAAACAATCCCGACAGGGAAGTTGTTTTTGACTTACAGTGTTAATGTTTTATAAATGGTAGTCAGAATACTTTTAAAAGAGGTTTTGACATTCAAAAATAAGAGTAACTGTAATATTCAATAATCAGGCCATGGCAGATTTACTGCCTATTCGACAGTAAAATGAGAAATCACAATAAAATAGAGATATGCCAGATGCAGTTTTTTCACTCGCTGCCACGCAAATCCTTTCGCGTGGCACTATAAATCTCTTAGCGTTTTAACGCCTTCGTGGCTTAAAATAAATAGACACGAAGTCCCTAAGCCACAAAGAATCACTCGTTTGCACTACCACGCTTTTCTTCACTTGAGCCTTAATTATTTACAATTTAAAGTTAAGAATTTGCTGTGCAACTATTTTTTGTTTTTCTCTGAAGGCTTTTTCTCAAAATTATAATGCCCGATAATTTTATACTCAAACAGGCAATCGGCCATAACCTGCCCACCACCAATATTATGAACGATAAGCGGACGAAGTCCGTCAGTTGATCTTTTATTCACCACTAGCCCGATGTGCGTTATTCCGCCGTCAAGGTTCCAGCAAACGATATCGCCTGGCCTATAATCGGCGGATTTATTGCTGATAGTTTTAATTTGCCCTTTTCGTTCGAAAAACACCATCAGGTTGGGAACACGCCTGTGATCAATATTTTTGTCGGTATGTGAAAGGCTCCAATTTTTAGGGTATTTCCCGAAATTGGCTTTCATATCCTCATGAACTTCCTTTTGCAAATCAATGCCAAGTTCGCGGTAAGCGCGGATTATAACATCAGTGCATACACCTCTGCCTGCCGGAATATCTCCATCCGGATAGCTGATCGTGAAATAGGAAGGATCGTAAACTACTTTTTGTTTTGTAAGTCCGATGGCAGCATCCGACAACCTGAGCGCAAAGTTTTCCTGCCCGGATGTATGGATGCCTGAAAACAGAAAAGTAATGAAGATCAGTAAGTTGCATGTCTTCATTTGAAAAAAAAGTTATAGTGGAAACCAGGAAGGAACAGATAGACTGATGGCGCTATATGCGCTATGGAAAATAAAACAAAATTCATGGTAGTTTATATTTTACCTGCACTATTTCTTCCTTACATAAATATGCTTGATGTTGCTTTTCCCGCTGTCGCGTTCGTCAATTTCGAATTTATTCATGCTGCGGATGAGTGGCAGCATTTTTGGGAAACCATAGTTACGCGGGTCGAAATCAGGTTTTTTCTTCAGCATCAGGTTGCCAAGGTCGCCCAGGAAAGCCCAGCCGTTTTCGTCGGCGAGGTCTGTAATACTGTCGGTACAAAGTTTTATAATTACGGGATCAATTTTATTTAAAGGCTGATTTTCAGGAGCTTTCTTGTTCCTGGAGGCTTTCTTGGTATTAATTTCGACTGAGCTTTCTGGTTCCGGTTTTAAAATTTCGAGATAAATAAATTTGTCGCAGGCCGAAATAAATGGGTTCAGGGTTTTCTTTTCGCCAATTCCGATCACTTTCATTCCGGCTTCACGCAGCCTGGTGGCAAGCCGCGTAAAATCACTGTCGCTCGATACAATGCAGAACCCATCAACCTTGCCGGTATAAAGAATATCCATTGCATCAATGATCAGTGCGCTATCCGATGAATTTTTACCTGTAGTATAACTGTATTGCTGCACCGGTGTTATGGCGTTTGCGAGGAGCACATTTTTCCAACCTGTAACTGTTTGCTTTGTCCAGTCAGCATAAATACGCTTGAAGGTAGGAGTTCCGTACTTGGCAATCTCCTCAAACATCTCTTTCACATTTGCATAGGGAACATTATCAGCATCAATCAGTACAGCCAGTTTAAGTTCTTTATCATTCATACCACGCTTGATTTTAAATTAATTGCATTAAAAACAGTTTATTGGAAGCCTGGCAGTAAACAGGCTCGTCTTCATGTCTTAAAGGCATTTCAAATATACAACTTAAAATCTGTAAAATCATTATCTCATTCCTGTCAATGGATTTGCTTGATGAAAATATCTACCTTTGCAGTTGGTTCATGAAAGTTGCGCTCAGATGTGCATTTCATTTTTACTCACCCTGATTATCCTATCAGGGAAGAGTTTCGCGGTACATCTTTCCAAAGTAGCTTTTATAGCGTTCTATATGATTTTAAATCGTGAAGAGCTGGTTTAGGGGAGCTTTTCGGTTGTTTATTTTTTTGCAAAATGGGGAAAGAAATTAATAAAAGGCGCACATTCGGTATCATCAGTCACCCTGATGCTGGTAAAACCACGCTTACCGAAAAGCTGCTTCTTTTCGGTGGTGCCATTCAAACAGCTGGTGCTGTAAAAAGCAACAAGATACGAAAGACAGCTACCTCCGATTTTATGGAAATTGAGAAGCAGCGTGGTATTTCAGTAGCTACTTCTGTTATGGGTTTTGAGTATGAAGGCTATAAAATCAACATTCTCGACACCCCCGGGCATAAAGATTTTGCTGAGGATACCTACCGCACATTAACCGCAGTTGACAGTGTAATAATGGTAATTGATTGCGTTAAAGGTGTCGAAGAACAAACCCGCAAGCTGATGGAAGTTTGCCGGATGAGGCATACCCCGGTGATCATTTTTATAAATAAACTCGACAGGGAAGGTCATGAGCCTTATTTCCTGCTCGATGAAATTGAGAATATACTGAATATTCATACCCGGCCACTCACATGGCCGATTGGTATAGGGGCTGGTTTTCAAGGAGTTTATAACATTTACAACTCACAACTTCAGTTGTTTACGCCTAACAAAACAAAAGTTACTACTGAAAATCATTACCTTATCGAAGACCTTAACGATAATGAACTCGATACAAGAATAGGCCGTGATGCTGCAAATAAATTAAGAGAAGATATTGAGTTTATTGAGCATGTGTATGAGCCTTTTGATGAAGGTTTATATAAAGAGGGATACCTGGCTCCCGTGTTTTTTGGCAGCGCAATAAATAATTTCGGGGTAAAGGAGTTGCTGGATACATTCGTACGCTTTGCTCCTTCACCACTATCGCGACTTACTGATAAACGGGAAATAAGCCCTTACGAAGCAACCTTTTCTGGTTTTGTATTTAAAATTCATGCCAATCTCGATCCAAACCATCGCGACAGGATTGCATTCTGCCGTATTGTTTCCGGAAAATTCGAACGCAATAAATTGTATTACCATACCAGGCTTGATAAGAAGATCCGTTTCCCGAGTCCTACCAGTTTTATGGCCAACGAACAGAGCATTGTTGACGAAGCTTTCCCGGGCGATGTGGTAGGATTGTATGATACCGGCACTTTTAAGATTGGCGATACGTTATCAGAAGGAGAATTGATTCAGTTTAAAGGTATTCCGCGGTTTTCGCCAGAAATTTTCAAAGAACTCATTAACAATGATCCGATGAAAACAAAGCGGCTTGATAAGGGAATCCGCCAGTTAACGGATGAAGGCGTGGCCCAGTTGTTTGTAAGGCAGCCGGGAAACAGCAAAATTATTGGCACACTCGGTGAACTACAGTTCGAAGTCATACAGTTCAGGTTGCTTCAGGAATACGGTGCTGCCTGTTCGTTTGAGTCGCTACCTTATTTTAAGGCTTGCTGGATTACTTCGGTTAATAAAAACGTACTCAATAAATTTATCGCGTTAAAAGGACATCATATTACGTATGATAAGGATGAACATCCGGTTTTTATGGCAAAAAACGAATGGACATTGAATACAAACATCAACGATTACCCTGAAATTGAGTTTCATTATACCTCTGAGTTTGAAACAGAACTCAAAAGCATTCTTGATTCGGTTAAATAATTATTCCCGGTAACCTGAAAAGTAATTTTTGTGTCACAGAGGGTTATTAAAATGATTGAATCTGTCAGTTTTTCTCTTAAGCATAGGTTGTGCAAGCTGTTTTTTATACTTCTCAACATTTAACAAGGTGTTAAAAAATCAAAGTATTGAATAGAAAGTCCTTCGCTTTTTTAGAGGACAGTAAATCTGAAATTAAAAAACTATATCATGATAATATGTCCATTGTGCTTAAATACCAAGTTGTTTACAATGATAACAGGGCCCGATAAACGTACCTATCGTAGTTGCGATAATTGTAAACTTATCTTTACGGATACACGTTATCAGCCAACCCGAAAGGAAGCTGAAAAAAGATACAAGCTCAATAAAAACGGGATACAATATCCTACATACCTTGAAATTCTGAAGCAGGCATTCAGGCCGGAACTGCCATTTGTAAATTCTTCATTAACCGGTCTCGATTATGGTTGCGGTCCTGAACCAACGCTAAGCACCTTCCTTGAACAGGAAGATATTACCTGCGATTCGTACGACCCTATCTTTTTCCCGGATTTGCCCCAGAAACAATACGATTTTATCTTTGCTACCGAATGTTTCGAGCATTTCTTTTTACCCGCTAAAGAAATGCAGCAAATTAAGAAACTGCTCAAGCCCGAAGGTATTTTGATTGTAATTACAGAGCTTTGGACCAATGCCGAGGCGTTTGCCAAATGGAATAATGCCAAAGATGCCATGCATGTTTCCTTCTACCATAGGATTACAATGGATTTCATCTGTAATAAATACGGGTTTTCGATAGTTCCTTCGGATAACCCGGAAGTCACAGTTTTTCAGAAAATTCTGATTGAGGAAAAAGTGCTGGCTTAATATTTCCGGAGCAATGGAATACCCTATAGTTTAAATAGTTAAGAAAACGCATCGTATTACGTAAAAATACTCATTTTATTTAACTTTAGGGCAGGCAAAACTCAATCCTCTGTGCGCGAGGACTTTCCCCTACGGGAACCAAGGCCTGCCTGCTGTGGGCAGGAGTGAGCGTGAGCAAAACTCATTTTAACTCGTCTTCTTATACGCACAAAAGAGGTAGTTTAGCTTTAAAAAAGCATCAACTAATAATGTTCCAATTCCTTAATTCCTTTGTTATTTTTTAATAATTCGCGGGAATCAGCTGCGAATAGTTTGAGAGTCGCGAAAGATTCCGCATCCATAAAAATTGAATCCTGCTCAAACTGCTTTACCGGCAGAATATAATATTGTTTTTTACCCTCTTTTATTGGATTATAAACCCAGGTAAGGTTGTACCCGGCCTGTTTAATGATGGTTTTGCCTGATTCCTTTTGTAAGGTAATAGAAACCATTGCACCACCATCCGTATATCGTTTCCGCTGGTTCGAAACATAGTTTCCCAGCGACCAAACCACCAACCGTTCTTTAGAAAGGCTGTCGGTTTTGTGCCATTCCATGGGCTGTATCACATGCGGGTGCGAACCAATGATAATATCAGCACCATTCGAAAAAAGGAATTCAGCAATATCTTTCTGGAAGGCATTGGGCTCGCGCTGGTACTCTTCGCCCCAGTGTATAAATACGATCACTTTATCCGAAACCGAATCGTGAGCAGCCTTCAAATCCAGCATCATCCGGTCTTTCTCAATCAGGCTCACCACATTATTTTCAGGCACAGGAATACCATTGGTTCCGTAAGTATAATTCAGGAATGCAAGCCTGAAACCACGTGTGTTTATTAGTAGTGGAGTGGTTTGCCGGTGAGATTCAATATTTTTGTAAGTTCCCATATGTATCATGCCCAGGCTGTCGAGCATAGAAATAGTGCGTTCAATCCCGGTTCGTCCGCGGTCGCAGCAATGGTTGTTGGCAGTGCCGGCAATATCAATACCGGCATTCAGCATGCCTTTCACCAGTTCGTCCGGTGAACTGAAAGCCGGATAGCCGCTGAAAGGTGTACCTGCCAGGGTAGTTTCGAGGTTTGCGATAGCCAGATCAGCTCCCGAGAGCCAGGGACTGATATATTTAAAACATGAATCGTAGATATAGATTCCTAATTCATTATTCCAGGCAGCATCCACCTGCGGCATATGCTGCATAATATCGCCTGTGAAAATAAGGGTGATTTCATGAGTTGCGCCAGGCAGTGCAAGCGGTGTGGAGCTTTCGGAAGATTTATGCGGTAGTAAGGCAATTAAAGGAGCAACCAACAGGATCACTGATACATGCGCAATCCTTTTCTTCAAAAACAAAAAGAAATTGCAGCTACTGGTATTATGTGTTTTTGATAAAGCCATTGTTTAAGCAAATTAACTTAAAAACTTGAGGAGGTTAGATTTTTTGTTATCAGGAGTGATTTTTAAGAAATTGATGGTAGTTGTATTTTGGCTGGATAGCGGAATATCTTAAATCTACCATCCAACATCCAATATCGAAAATCCAGGATATAAATCGATACTATAATTTGAATAAAAAGCTGATTCTTCCCCACTTATGCCACTTGCCTACCTTGTATTCAGGCGACAGATAATGCTGTGCAAGTTCAATGCCTGTTCCTTTATACCGCATATGGAAACCGGCCTCGGCACTGCCAACTACCCGCTGCATCTCACTGCCATTTAATGTGAAAATATTATCATGATTAAACATTCCACCTTGCAACAGGGCATTGTAAGCTACAAATCCTGCGTGAGTTTTTGCAAAGAAATAACATTCCAGTTTTGGCCATGGCTCATTCTCAGTTAGTCCGAAAACAGGTTCAAATCTTCCCGCCTGCAGTTCCAGTCCCACGCCGGCATTGGTATGCAGCGTACCGGCTTTTACATCGGCACCAGCCAGCAGGCAGAAGTTTTCTTTAGCTACCAGAGCTTTTTGAAATTTAAACGAATAATTCAGGATCAAATCCGTATTGATTTGTGTTTCCCAGCCCAATGGAACATCGTTAGTAGGAAATGTTTTGTGCACAAGCGTTTGCATATATGAGCCGGGTGAATACGGACCGATATATCCCACATCCAGTTGAGATGACATTTTCAGCTTACGTAATTTGTCAGCCGTTGTTTTCCGATATCCGAAATAAAGGTAAGAGGAATAAGGCCGGTCGTTCCGGAGTGAAGGCGCAATTCGTGTGTCGGTCGGGGTGTACATATCCTGAACCATGCTCAGGTTATAGGTTACGAAAGCTTTATGCCTGTAAGGAACCATCAGCTTTTGTAAAACTGAACGGCCAAGCCACGCTGCCTGCAGATCGAATGTAATTCCGTTGGTAAAATACCGGTCAGTGTTGGCATAGGTGATCAGATCATTCTCGAAACTAACTTTTAAAATCGTACGGGAATCCAAACGCTGCTCAACCCATTGTATCCCGGGAATAATGCGGGTAACAAACTTTTTTGCAGCAGTGTCAGATGTGGTAACAATTATTCGCTTATCGCGGTGGTTCAATCCTGACAGCCAATTTTTCAGTGCTGTTTTTGCGACCGTATCAGATTCCGGGGTCCGGAAATCTTCAATCTGTTCTGGATTTTTCGATACTAACGCACCTTCCTTTCCGAATTTGAATATCTGAGCCATTGCATTTTCCAGATCGGATATCCGCAGAGGAACCGGGTTGCTGATTGCATTGAAAAGAATGATGTCGTACTTCCCGGCAAGTTCTTCCATTGAAAGAGATACCCTGTCGCCATTCAGCTTTACGAAAACCATTTGATTAGTGGTGGTATCGAGTACAGGAATGCGATGGGGAGACAGGATTTTTTCAGCGAAAGAAACATTACTGCTTTCAGTGGCAGCGGTATGTTTTTTACCCGCTATTATTACTCCTGCCGGGTAATCAATCACTAGAGGAGCATGATTCTGAGCAGAATCAGCTGTCTTTACCTGCTGCTTTTGGCAAGCGGTAAAAATCAGTAACAAACCCAATATGGCACAAAATGCTCTCATGAAAATTATACAATTCACCTTAATGAGCAAAAATAGTTAAAAAGTCCATAACTAATTCATCTGTTATCACATATAATCTGATATCTGTATAAACATCAATATTCCGGCTATACTTTCCCCTGAAAATCTTCAAACTTTCAAATTAGCTCATTTTCAAATTCTCAAATAGCCGAATCACCGAATCACCGAATCACCGAATTGTCGAATTGTCGAATTGTCGAATCACCGAATTGTCGAATCATCACTACTTCCTCCCCGTCCTCTCCAACTCCCTTAAATTCTCCATCTTCTTTTTTGAAAGGAAACTATTTATATCGCCAAGGTGCTCCTTAACCTGCTTATTGCCAAATTCAAAAACTTTGCTAACAAGTCCATCAAGAAAATCACGGTCGTGCGAAACAAGGATCAATGTTCCGTCATAATCCTGCAACGCGCTTTTCAGAATGTCTTTCGTTTTCATGTCGAGGTGATTGGTAGGCTCATCGAGAATCAATAGGTTAACAGGCTCCAACAGGAGTTTTATCATAGCCAGCCTTGTTCGCTCGCCGCCTGAAAGCACTTTTACTTTTTTGTTCCAGCTATCGCCGCCAAACATAAAAGCACCCAGGATATCTTTTATTTTTGTGCGTACATCACCAACTGCAACGTCGTCAATGGTTTGAAAAACAGTTGTTTCCTCCTCAAGCATACTCGCGGCATTCTGGGCAAAATAACCGATCATTGTATTGTGGCCCAAAGTCATGTTGCCATCGTATTCAATTTCACTCATGAGGCACTTTACCAGGGTAGATTTCCCTTCGCCGTTTTTACCAACAAAAGCAACCCGTTCACCACGTTGAATTGTGATATCAACATTGGAAAAAACGGTATGTGTACCATATGTTTTTGAAAGTTCTTCAACGATTACCGGGAAATTTCCTGAACGCGGCGAAGGAGGGAATTTCAATCGGAGTGCGGAATTGTCTTCCTCGTCCACTTCAATAATATCGAGTTTTTCGAGCATTTTTACCCGCGACTGTACCTGGTTTGTTTTGGAGTAAGTTCCCCTGAAACGATCAATAAAATCCTGATTATCATTAATAAACTTCCGTTGTTCGTCGAACTGCTTCTGCTGCTGTTCGCGGCGTTCGCGGCGCAGTTGGAGGTAAGAGGAATAATTCACCTTGTAATCGTAAATGCGACCCATGGTTACCTCAATGGTGCGGGTAGTAATATTGTCAACAAAAGCTCTGTCGTGCGAAATTACAATCACGGCTTTAGCCCCGTTAATAAGGAAATCTTCGAACCATTGTATCGACTCGATATCCATGTGATTGGTGGGCTCATCGAGAAGTAAGAGGTCAGGTTTCTGCAAAAGGATTTTTGCCAGTTCAATACGCATGCGCCAGCCACCGCTGAATTCGCTGGTAGGTCGTGTAAAATCTTCGCGTAAAAATCCAAGTCCAAGTAATATTTTTTCCACTTCAGCATCGTAATTGATTTCCTCAATGGAGTAAAATTTTTCGCTGAGAGCCGAAACCTGTTCGATAAGGTCATAATATTCAGCCGATTCGTAATCGGTGCGCGACGATAGCTGGTTGTTCAGATCATCAATTGCGTGCTGCATTTCGAAAATGTGTGCAAAAGCCTGTGCCGCTTCTTCAAAAACAGTGCGGCTGTCGGTGGTAAGCAAATGTTGTGGCAGGTATGCAATTATAGCATCTTTGGGAGCCGAAACTTTTCCGCGCGAAGCAGTTTTAACACCTGCAATTATTTTTAACAAGGTCGATTTGCCTGCGCCGTTTTTCCCCATAAGCGCAATCCTGTCCTTTTCATTTATTGCAAAAGATACATCTTTAAAAAGCGTAGCCCCTCCAAACTCCACTGTAAGCCCGTCAACTGAAATCATATTTATTTTTTAATGAGGCGCAAAGATACCGGTTTTTCAGCAGTTTTTCGGTGGCAGTGTGATCCATAGCTATTTCGATCGTATTAATAGCGTATAACGAAGTGGAGAAAAGGAGAGCGAAGAGGGGAGAAATTCACGGTCATGGTAGTACAGTTCTTGATTTTTTAATTTTAATTTTCCGATTTATGTAATACGCATATATACAGATAGATATATTATAATTATAGTTCAGCCACGAATTGAATAGAAGGTTTTTTAAAGGTCGGAAGTCCGAAGACAGAAGACGGAAGAAAGTGCTATTTGTGATTTGATCCTTATCTAAAAAAAGGCACTGTCAACAAAGCTTTACTTTCATGGATAAATGAGGTTTTTAGGGGAACTTCGCACTTCGCACTTCGCACTTCGGACTTCTGTCTTCTGTCTTCGGACTTCGGACTTCGGACAAAATAAACATATCCACTAAATTAACAGCAGTACCATAATTATTTCAGATTTTAGAATTTTGATTCTTGAATTCACATTGCATCAATACTTTTCAGATATGCAGAATCTAAAATATGTTGTTATATTACCATTAAATCATATCTTTACATCAGTTTTAACCCTGATTATCCGAAGCTGTTTTTTACCCTTTTTGTGAAATACCAGTCAGCCTGATAATCCAAGACAAATAAATATCCCGAAAACCACTTCCCTATGAGTAATCCGAGCCTTACATCTATTATCCGCGAAAACAGTAAAAAGTACGGTTCCCGAAATGCAATTTTTTACCAGGGAAGCGTTAAACAGTGGATTCCGATAACCTGGGCCGGATTCTGGAAATCGATAGAAGATACTGCAAAAGCGTTGCTCGCCAATGGTGTGAAACCAGGTGACAAGGTTGCAATCATGTCGCGCAATATGCCCGAGTGGACCATTTCGGATTATGCGATTCAGCTTGTAAGGGCTGTTTCGGTACCGCTGTTTTCGTCTACAAGCCCTGCACAAGCTGAATATATGCTTAACGAAACTGAAACAGTTCTTATCCTTGTGGGCGAACAGGAACAATATGACATTGCCAAACAAATTACTCATAAAATTCCATCCCTCCGTGCTGTGATTGCTTTCGATGCTTCGGTAAAGTTCGAAAACGGGATAAATTCATTGTATTTCAGTGATTTTGTAGCTACCGGACAAAAAGGTGAACTCACCGAACAACTTAATGTGCTTGCCAGCGAAGCCAGTGATAAGGATTTGTGTTCCATACTGTATACGTCAGGAACTTCGGGCGAACCCAAAGGAGTGATGTTATCTGTGGCAAATTTTCTGCATTGTGTGAAGATTCACGATTTGCGGCTAACCGTTTCGGATCAGGATGTTTCGCTTTGTTTTTTGCCTCTCAGCCATATTTTTGAACGTGGCTGGACATTTATTGTTTTAAGTTTCGGAATGACTTCCTACTATCTTCGAAACCCAAAAGAAGTTGTTGATGCGGTTAAAGTTGTGAAACCCACCATTATGTGTTCGGTTCCACGCTTTTTCGAAAAAACATACGAAGGGGTGAATGCTACAATTGCTAAAAGTTCTTCGCTCAAGCAGGCAATGTTTAAATGGGCCATTAATGTTGGGGGCAAACGACTGGATTATATCTGGAACAAGAAACTTGTTCCTACAGGACTCTCATTAGCTTACTCAATAGCCGACAAGTTAGTTCTGGCCAAGGGCCGGGCCGCTTTGGGCGGAAATTTCAGGTTCATGGTCTGCGGAGGTGCAGCATTATCGCACGATATCATTCATTTTTTCGAACAGGTGGGTATACATATTAAAATCGGTTACGGGCTCACTGAAACAGTAGCTTCGGTAACCTGCCTGCTCGATGATGATATAAACACCAGTTCGGTAGGGAAAGTTATGCCGTTACTCGATGTTAAGATTGGGGAAAATGATGAAATATTGGTTAAGGGCGAAACAGTTTTTATGGGATATTACAAAAAACCTGAACTTACTGCCGAAGCATTTAAAGATGGATATTTTTGTACCGGAGATGCAGGCCGCATGGATGAAAACGGGTACGTATTCCTGAAGGATAGAATCAAGGATATTATTAAAACCTCATCGGGGAAGTATATCGCACCTCAGAAAATTGAATCACTTCTTTCGGGAGACAAATTTATTGAGCAAATTACCATTATCGGGAGCGAGCGTAAATATGTTACTGCTTTGGTTGTTCCTACGGCTTTAACTTTTAATTCACTTATAAAAGAAATGGGACTTGAAAACAAACCCCGTGAAGAACAGGTGAAAGAAAAAGCCATTGTTGCATTCTATCAGCAAAGGATCAATGAATTGCAAAAAGACCTTTCGCCCTATGAGCATGTGAAGAAAATTGTTTTACTCCCTGCTGAATTTACCATACAAACCGGTGAGTTAACACCATCGTTGAAAATTAAGCGGAGAGTTGTTGCCGAACAATTTAAGGCTGAAATTGAGAGCATGTATTCCGAAGAATAGTTAATGGGTAACAGAAAATAGCAGATCGTTGGAACTCAAAATAAAAAGCTTATTATATTTACCGAAACCTTTAACCTGAAATTCTGAAACCCTTCAAACTCTTCAAACTATTAAACCTTACTAACGGGTAGTACAGACGCGGAATACCGCGTCACTACCCGCAACCCTTCAAACCCTTCAAACCCTTCCATACTTCCATCTCTTGTGCGACCAAAGCCAATATGCAGGCTCTTGTAAAATGGTTTTTTCGAGGTGTTTGGCATATAGCCTTGTTATTTCCCCATCATGAAGAGCGACCGGATTTTCAGTTAGCACTACAAGTTTTAATTCGTAAAATCCCCTTTTAACCTTCTGTATATCAACATATATAACCGGCCAGTTGTATTTGCGGGCATACTTTTCAGGGCCATGAAGCCAGGCAGTGTCGTGGTGAAGGAAGTCAATCCAGTAACATTCTTTACAGTTCGATGGGCATTGGTCAGCGGCCATTATATAAGCATGAGGGCGGGTTTCAAGTTCAATGAAGGTTGATGCTGTATCCCGAAGTGCCGCAAGGTGTGTATTGAACTTCGCCCGGTGTTTTCTTACATAAGTATCCACAAGCTTATTATTCAATGGTTTGTAAAAACCAACTATAGGGTATTTAAGTTGCAGGCCCGGCGACATGGCTCCCCATTCCCAGTTATTGTAATGCCCGGGAACGGTTATTGCGCTCACACCTTTATCGAAGTAAAAATTGGCTAATTCAGGATTGAGGATACGATGCCTGCGGACTATTTCACCTGGACTCATCGAAAAACCTTTCAGGCTTTCGAGGCTGATATCACAAAGGTGGTGGTAATATTTTTTTGTTAACAAATTGATTTCCTGTGCACTCTTTTCAGGGAAAGAGCTACCCAGATTAGCTTCAACTACTTTTCGTCTGTATCCAACAATGTAAAAAAGCAGAAAGTACATCAAATCCGAAAACATGTATACTAACCGAAATGGAAGCATCCCTGCTAAAAACAGCATGAACCGGAAGAAAATGTAAGTGATTTTTTTCAAGCCTTATCGATTGAAGATGATGAACCCGTTATAAAAGGAAACGAATATAAGCACCAATGCCGGGATTCATATTCTGATATCGTTCCAGCTTGACCATAAGCCAGTGGGCGGTAATGCCAGGCTCAAGAACAATGCCGTTTTCAAATGTGAAGGATAAACCTGATCCTGCATACATGCCAACCCCAATACCCCCCTGATAAACACTGTACGACTGCATATTGCTGCCGGGAATGTAACCGTTGTCACCATAAGTATTCACCATGCTGTATTCCACTTCTTCCACATAAAATGAACATTGTTTAACTTTTGTGCTGTTAACGTTTAGTCCGCCCATTACAAACCAGGAATACTTATCCGTTTTCGGATACGTTCGTTTAAGTCCGATATCGGCATATACCCGTTCCTCAACACCACGCATCGGGTAAAGCCGGAGATCCGGTTCTGCAGCATAATCTATCGGAGGGTCAACCTCAAAGGTTATAACATCATCAACCTTAAGCCGCATATAATTAAATTGGATAACTAACGCCATTGTTGGGTTAAAGCAGTATTGAGCATACAAACCCGGTTGCATGGTGAGTTTATAATGTGAATTCTGTGGCAGACCGGCAACTGAAATCGAATCATGCGCTCCCAGTGCATTATAAATATTCTGGTACCAGTAATAATTCGACATTACATAATTTACATTGTTCACGTTGGCAGGGTTACCATTGTAAAAATTAGCAGTATGTTTTGAGGGATAATACACCCCCACATTTAAACCGAATACCCATCCTTTGCCATCGTTCGAAATTTCTTCTTCTGCATATTTATCACCCGATTTCCCATCATCGGATTGCGCAAAAGCCGTAATTCCGGAATTATAAGCCAGGATCAGGAAAACAAGAATTATTTTAAAGTGGCGCATAGGTTTTGATAGTAATTGATGAAGGTTAGAGAAAACTTATCAGCAAGCGAATGTTCAGGAAAGTAACTATTCCTCCTATCAATAGGAGGAAAAAAGTCAAAGGTTTGGAATTGGCGTATCTACCCATAACTTTACGTGAAGTGGTGAGGTAAATCTGAGTAAAAATCGTAACCGGCAATTGAATACTGAGTAACATTTGCGAGTATATAAGTCCTTTAAAAGGGTTACTGATTACAAATATAACTAACAATGCCGGAATCAGCGAAATTAAAACGCCCAAACGAGAATGATTGTCCTTCATATCGAAAGGCTCGCCGAAGAATCCTGCAAAAATACTTCCTCCAGCCATGGCCGATGTTATTGTCGAAGCAATGCCTGCCATCAATAGGGCGACTGCAAAAATAACGGCAGCATTGTTCCCCAGCAAGGGTTCAAGCATATCCTTTGCCTGCTGAAGTTCGCCTACCGGGATTTTATGCTTGAAAAATGTGGCAGCAGCCATCAGTATCATTGCACTGTTTATGGCCCAGCCTACGATCATCGAAAAAAGAGTATCAAGGAATTCAAAGCGCAATTGCTTGGTTTTTATGGCCTCGTCTTCAAGATTCCACTGCCGGCTCTGGATAATTTCGGAGTGTAAAAAAAGATTGTGAGGCATCACAACCGCACCAAGAACACTCATAATTACAATCATAGAACCATCAGGGAAGGATGGTTTTATCCAGCCTGTAATGGCTTCGCCCCATGAAATATCAGCAAGACTTAGTTCGTAAATAAAGGAAATACCTATCATACTCACAAACCCGATTATCCACTTTTCGAGTTTTCGGTAAGAGTTCGAAAATAGGAGGATAACGATGGTGATCAGTGTAATGATGGCACCAAAACGTATCGGGATGTCAAAAAGCATTTTTAACGCAATAGCTCCGCCCAGTAATTCGGCAAGTGATGTGGAAACGGATGCAACTATCGCCGACGAAAGCACCGATCGCGAAACCCAGCGGGGCATATGCATGGTTGCAGCTTCCGATAGGCATAAACCGGTGGCAATGCCCAGGTGCGCAACGTTGTGCTGCAAAACGATAAGCATAATGGTCGAGAGTGTGACCATCCACAACAACTCATACCCGTAATCGGCACCTGCAGCCAGGTTCGATGCCCAGTTGCCGGGATCAATAAAACCAACGGTAACCAACAGCCCGGGGCCGATAAATTTAAAAATATCCATCCCGCCTAAACCCGGTTTATGATCGCGTCGCCGGAGATCAAGGATAAAATGTTTAAGTGAGAATTTCACTGGCTGGATTTAAGTTGTGTGCAAAGTTAATGATTAAAGTTATTTCCCTACAGAACGTTATTTTAAGTGTTTGTGCTCATGACTTATTAATACGGCTGCATATTATTTTGATTTGCTGTAACTTGAATGTGTGTAAATATTGTATGGCACATTTTTTCTTAAAGTTTTTTTTTGCAAGACGAAAAGACGAATCATAAGAAAAAAAGTATGGTAAATAATCAGGTAAGTTTTACTTTCTTTTGCCTTGATGCAAAAGTAAAGTAACAAAGAACTTAGCATAGCGATCTCATGCACACCTTTAAAATAAGCAATTAGTGCATAAAAGATCAAGGCTTAATAAAAATACGATGTGTTTCTAAGCCGGAGGTATTTTCTCGCAATACAAGGCATGAAAAATGGTACACATCAAAGCATTTGTCGTTGCTGTGTATTGCTACGCACATGCCATCCGCACATACCTCCGACAAGAACCGCTATCGTATTTTTCTTATGCCGTTCCCTTCTAAGAGGATTTTCACTTTGGGCAGCATTGTGGGACATACTTTTGGATTTTATCGAAAATGTCAGGGTGTAGGGACCGGCCTAATAGAAATTTTACAACAGATGTAGACGAAGGTAAAATGCAAGGCATGTGTGTAGCAAAACATCAGCTTCACGTGCTGTCAGGATGAGGTTCCCAAGCTCTCAAGCCCATACCAGTTTATTGGGATCACGAGCCTTTACCGAGGCGTACATCTGTGTAAAATTTCTATTAAGCCTAGACCTTTTGGTTCTTTTGTGTCATGACAAAAGAACAAAATCAAGATCAAAATAAATTTTTTTCTTTAGTTCTACTTTACTAAATTAAAATAAACATATATTCGCTTGCCTATGTAAATTATAATTATTATATTTGCTTCACATTCACCCTCTGGTACTATTTGACAATGAAGCAAATACACACAGAGAAAAAAAAATTTGTCTTAAAAAGGAAATATGGATTATATTCGGTTAATAGTCTTAATACGCTGATAGACAATGAGTATAACAAGTTATTCAGGGTGTACAGAAAGAGCTCTACGCAGGTTGCGGCAGAGTATATGTCAGGGCTTTTACAGTGCGAAAAGGGGCATAAGAATATGGAACGAATGGTAGAAAGTGTAACAGATTCCAACTATAAGCGATATGTGCATTTCCTTTCTGTGAGCAAGTGGGACCCGTTAGCCGTAAACCAAGCTACCATGAAGGGAGCAGATAAGGTAATAAGGGAACAGAAACAAAGGAGTGGTCGCCCTACTGGGTTTACTGTCGATGAGACTTCACACTTAAAAAAGGGAACCAAATCTGTAGGGGTTTCTCGTCAATATGCCGGGGTTGTTGGGAAAGTAGATAACTGCCAGGTTTCGGTACACGCTTTGTTGAGT
>JBBQUX010000072.1:0-16858 GCA_038212135.1 Bacteroidales bacterium
CGACCTGATTACCACCTACAGCATGTATATTTACAACCGCTGGGGAGGGCTGATTTTTGAAACGCATAATCCTTCGGAAGGCTGGGACGGAAAGTGTAGAGGCGTACTTTGCCCGGTGGGCGGTTACACTTATGTAGTAAAGTATGGCAGCAAATCGGCTTCGCTGAATAAGAAAGAAAGGGTGCTGAGGGGGATGGTGACGGTGGTGAGATGATTTCGGATTTCGGATTTCGGATTTTCTCCCCAACTCCCCAACTCCGCAATCCTAAAAACACTCGTTTCAACTAAATTCCTATATATGTAATTCTCCTGCAAATAAAGCCTACCTTTGCACCCTTTTTCACCAGTAAATATTTCATGCAAAGCATTCGAAACATCGCAATTATTGCCCACGTTGACCACGGTAAAACAACCCTGGTTGATAAGATACTACATAGCTGTAACCTTTTTCGCGACAACCAGGAAACCGGCGAACTTATACTCGATAACAACGACCTGGAGCGTGAGCGGGGTATAACCATTACCTCCAAAAACGTTGCCGTTGAATATAAAGGGGTAAAAATTAATATTATTGATACACCTGGTCACGCCGATTTTGGTGGTGAAGTGGAACGTGTACTGAAAATGGCCGATGGCGTACTGCTTTTGGTTGATGCGTTCGAAGGCCCTATGCCACAGACACGTTTCGTTACTCAGAAAGCGCTTTCATTAGGCCTGCTGCCAATTGTAGTTATCAATAAGGTTGATAAGGAAAATTGCCGCCCCGACGAAGTACAGGAACAGGTATTTGAACTGTTTTTCAATCTCGAAGCTACCGATGAGCAGCTTGATTTCCAAACAATTTATGGTTCGAGCAAACAAGGCTGGATGAATACAACCTGGCTCGAAGAAACTGATAACATATTTCCTTTACTCGACGCTATTATCAAATATATTCCTGAGGCGCCGATTCCTGAAGGTCCTCTGCAGATGCAGATAACATCACTCGACTACAGTTCATATGTTGGCCGTATTGCTATCGGGCGCGTTTCGCGCGGCGAAATTAAGGAAGGCATGAGTGTTGCACTGCTGAAAAGAGATGGTAAAATAACAAGGTCAAAAATTAAAGAATTGTTTTCCTTTTCCGGTCTTGGAAGGGTAAAGGTAACTTCTGTTCATTCGGGTGATATCTGTGCTTTGGTTGGCCTGGAAGGCTTTGATATAGGCGATACCGTTACCGATCCTGAAACTCCTGAGCGCTTGCCCGATATTCATATTGACGAGCCGACAATGAGTATGCTTTTTACCATTAACAATTCCCCGTTTTTCGGTAAAGAAGGCAAATTCGTCACTTCACGTCACCTGAGCGAAAGACTGGCTAAAGAAACAGAGAAAAACCTTGCGCTGCGCGTTGAAGAAACCGGTTCATCCGATCAGTTTATCGTCTTTGGCCGTGGTATTCTACACCTTTCCATCCTTATCGAAACCATGCGCCGCGAAGGATATGAGTTACAAGTGGGCCAGCCACAAGTAATCGTTAAAGAAATTGACGGTGTAAAATGCGAACCTATTGAGTTACTGATCGTTGATACGCCTCAGGAAGTTTCCGGTAAAGTTATTGAACTGGTTACACAGCGTAAAGGCGAATTATTAGGGATAAACCCTAAAGGTGATTTGCTTCATCTCGAATTTGTTATTCCTTCGCGCGGTATTATCGGATTGCGTAATGCCGTACTCACAGCTACTGCCGGGGAAGCTATCATTGCTCATCGTTTTAAAGCTTTTGAGCCGTGGAAAGGTCCTTTGCCACAACGCTTATGCGGTGTGCTTATAAGCATCGACACCGGTATGACAACTGCTTACAGTATTGATAAACTCACCGATAGAGGAAGGTTTTTTGTTGAACCTTTCGATCAGATATATGAAGGACAGATTGTTGGCGAAAACTCACGCGACAACGACCTGGGTGTAAATATTTCGAAAGCCAAGCAGATGACCAACTTCCGGACCACCGCCAAGGACGAAGCTGTTCGCATGCCGCCTGCTGTAAAGTTTACACTTGAGGAAGCGCTGGAGTATATCCAAATTGACGAAATGGTTGAAATTACGCCTAAATCCATGCGCCTGCGTAAAATTTACCTGAAGGAATACGAAAGAAAAAGAATGTCGAAGTAAATAGTTACAAGATAAATAGTTAATTGTAAACAGATATTTACGATATACGAATGACGAGGTACGATTGGGGACGAACATATCATTTTCCTGAATTGTACCTCGTTTATTTTAATTCAAAATTCTTCCCTTGAAAATCATAAAATCGACATTCGTCGTTTGTCCCTCATAAATCGTAAAATGTCTCTCATAAATCGTAAATCGTCCCTCGTAAATCGTACTTTTCAAATATCCCTCTCATAAAATGAAATCTCTTAAACTTTCAATTCTCTTTATAGCACTAACCCTTTTCAGCCTTATCGCAAGGGCCGACGAAGGTATGTGGCTGCCCATGCTGATAAGCAAATACAATATAAATGCTATGCAGCAGATGGGGCTGAAGCTTACCGCTGAACAGTTATACAGTGTAAATCAGGCATGTGTTAAGGATGCGATAGTTTCGCTCGATTACGGCGGATGCACGGGTTCCATTATTTCACAAAAGGGATTGCTTATCACAAACCATCACTGTGGCTACGAAGCCATTGCCGAGCAAAGTTCGGTTGGCAGCGATTTTCTTACAGATGGATTCTGGGCCATGCGCCCGGAAGAGGAACTGCCTATCCCCGGCAAAACGGTTTCGTTTCTTATCCGGATGGAAGACGTTACCGCCCGCATTCTTACCAACGTAACACCCGGAATGGACGAAGGTGAAAGAGGACTGGCCGTACAGAAAGAATCCGATAAAATTATTGAGGAAACTGAGGCAGAATCAGGATATGAAGTTACCATTGAAAGCATGTTCGAAGGGAATGAGTATTATATGTTTGTTTACGAAACTTATACCGACATCCGGATGGTTGGGGCTCCGCCTTCGTCTATTGGCAAATTTGGCGGCGATACCGATAACTGGATGTGGCCGCGTCATACCGGTGATTTCTGCCTGCTCAGGGTTTATTCCGGTTCCGATGGGAAACCCGCTGAATATTCGAAAATTAATATTCCTTACAATCCTAAATATTTTCTTCCTGTATCGCTGGCAGGAGTGAAAGAAGCTGATTTTTCGATGATTCTGGGTTATCCGGGGGTCACCGACAGGTATCTTACATCCAAAGGAATTGAAGAAAAACTTAACCAGTCCAATCCCGCCGATATTAAAGCCAAATGGGCAAAAATGGAAGTGATGAAGAAATACATGGATGCTGATGATGCCACCCGGATTGCGTATGCAGGAAATTACGCTTACTTGGGTAACTTCTGGAAGAAATCGCTGCAGGAAAGCAAAGCTTTGAAACGTTTGAAAGTGTATGACGACAAGAAAAAAGTTGAAGATGAATTTCAGGCCTGGGTAAACCTTGATGAAAGCCATAAAGCAGACTATGGCAATGTGATTGAGGATTTTAATGCCGTGTATAAATCTGCTGCTGAAAGCCGCGCTAACGAAGCCCTTATTTATACCAGTGAACTGCTCACCGATTCAAGAATTCTCTATATCGCCTTCCAGACGGGAGAACTTACCAGCAGGTTCGATTCGGCTGATTTCAACGAAATGATCATTACGGGCAAAAAGAGGGCAGAGAAATTTTACAAAACTTTTAACCCGGAACTGGAAAAGGAGTTACTCGGCAAAATGCTTCAACTTTACGCTGATAATGTTGCCCCGGATTATATTCCTGATGTTTTCAAAACTATTGAAAAAAAGTTTAAAGGTGATATTGGTAAATATACCGATCACATGTTCGATCGTTCCATTTTTGCTTCAGAAGCCAAACTGATGGCATTTTTAAATAATCCGAAAAAGAAGACTCTCGAAAAAGATCCGGCATTTGTTGCTGCAAATTCATTTATTGCTTCGTATATGATTGCCCGCCTGTCGCAGATGATTGATGAGGACAAGTTTACTGCTGCCCGCCGAAAATATATAGCCGGTTTGCGCAAAATGAACCCCGAATCCGTTTTTTATCCCGATGCAAACAGTACCATGCGTTTAACTTATGGAAGCGTGAAGCCTTTCAAGCCTGCTGATGCGCTTTTTGCTGATTACTTCACAACCCTGCAAGGTGTTATGGAAAAGGAGGACCCGGATAATGAGGAATTTATCGTATCTCCCAAACTAAAGGAGCTATTTGCCGGCAAGGAATTCGGACCATATGCCGAAAACGGTATAATGCATGTATGTTTCCTGACAACGCACGATATAACCGGAGGTAACTCCGGCAGCCCGGTGATAAATGCCAATGGCGAATTGATTGGTGTGGCTTTCGATGGCAATTCCGAAGCCATGAGCAGCGATATTAAATTTGATGTATACCTGCAGCGCACTATTAATGTTGATATCCGGTATGTGCTTTTTGTAGTAGATAAATATGCCGGGGCGGGCTATTTGGTGGAGGAGATGAAAGTGGTGAAATAGGCGGGCTCAGGTTTATTGGAAAAATAAAAATCAGTAAAAATCAGATTTATCTGTTAATATTTATCATTATCATCAACAGCATTGTTACCATTTGAGTTATTGTCGTCAAAAGTGGTGCAATTAAAGTAATCTTCCTTTAAACCTTCAGGCCTTTCGAAATCGCCTTTTGTGAGCTGCAACTGGTTGTCGTTATATATTTTCTTCATATAAAGTGCCCATATCGGCAAAGCCATATTGGCTCCCTGCCCGAGTGAAGTGCTGCGGAAACGGATGGTGCGGTCGTCGCCACCAACCCAAACACCTGTAACCAGGTCGGGCGTAAGGCCCATAAACCAGCCATCGGAGTTGTTCTGTGTTGTACCGGTTTTCCCGGCTATAGGATTGGTAAGACCATATTTCCCCCTAAGGCGCGAACCTGTGCCGCTTTCGACCACACCTTTCATCAGGCCTATCATCATATAGGCGGTTTCTTCGTTCATAGCTTCGTCCTGATGAGGAACAAACTGAGATACTACATTTCCATTTTTATCTTCAATACGGGTGATAAACAAAGGTTGAACAAAAATTCCTTTGTTTGCAAAAGTGCTCATTGCGCCGGTCATTTCATAAAGTGAAATATCCGGAGTTCCAAGGCAGATGGACGGAACTGCGGGCAATGGACTGAAAATTCCCATTTTACGCGCTATTTTTATCACCGCTTGTGGCGAAAACCGCTTAATCAGGTAGGTTGATATCCAGTTTATAGAGTTAGCAAGTGCTTCCTTAAGGGTAACCATTTGCCCTTCTTTGTACTTACTCGAATTTGATGGTGACCAAAGGTTACCGTTCGCTTCTATTGAATATTGTACGTTGGGTACCTGCGAACAGGGATACATCTGCCCATCCTGCATGGCAACAGTATAAACAAAAGGTTTAAACGTTGATCCTACCTGCCTGCGGGCTACAACAACATGATCGTATTTGAAAAACCTGAAATTGATACCACCTACATAAGCCCTTACGTAGCCCGTTTGCGGTTCCATCGACATCAGACCTGCATGCAGAAACCATTTGTGGTACTTAATTGAGTCCATTGGGCTCATTACAGTATCAATTTCTCCTTTCCAGGAAAAGATATGCATGGGAATAGGTGTGGCGAATGCCTTTTCGATAGAGTCGTTCGAAAGACCGGCTTTCTTCATGCTGCGGTACCGGTCCGATCTTTTTTTAGAAGTTATAAGTAGTTTTCTGATTTCATTCTGATCCGAAAGATCGTAAGGTGCGTGTTTATTACCTTTCCAGTGTTTGTAAAAAGCAGGCTGAATATCTTCCCCCATATGTTCTGTTACCGCTTCCTCGGCATACCGTTGCATATGCGAATTAATGGTAGTATATATTTTCAACCCATCCTTATAGAGATTATAATAGGAACCATCGGCTTTTTTATTTTTAGCAACCCAGCCATATGCCGGATCGCGGAGCCAGCGGATAGAATCGGCCATGTACTCGTCAGGATTGTCATAATTATCTTTTTCAGGCTTGTCAGCCATCATCGATTGTCTCAGGTATTCCCTAAAATAAGTTCCGGGTCCGCTGTTATGATCCTGAAGGATATATTGCGACATATCGAGTGGCAGAACACGTACTGAATCATATTGTTTTTCAGTGATATATTCGTTTTTAAGCATCTGGCTCAAAACCACTTCCCGCCGTTTTTTCGAACGGTCCGTATTCCGAACCGGATGAAAATAGGATGGAGCTTTCAGCAAGCCGATTAGTACGGCTGATTCCTGCAGATTGAGTTGTGCCGGTGTTTTATCGAAATACGTTCGTGAAGCTGATTTTATACCAAAAGCGAGGCTGCCAAAATCAACCGTATTCAGGTATAATGCAAGAATTTCTTCTTTAGTGTAGTTTCGTTCCAGTTTAATAGCAGTTATCCATTCTTTAAGTTTTGCATAACCAACGCCGAATATGGTGTAGTGGCGTTTCCTCGGGAAGAGGTTTTTTGCTAACTGCTGGGTGATGGTGCTGCCACCGCCTTTGTCGGTGCCGGTTATCATACCTGCAACAGCCCGTGCCAATGCCTTGCCGTCAATACCTGAATGTTGCTCGAAACGGGAATCCTCTGTAGCGATAAGTGCTTTTACCAGCCAGGGTGATAATTCTGAATAATGAATATTCGATCGGTTTTCGAGGTAAAATGATCCCAGAACTTTCTGATCGGCCGAAATAACCTCGGAAGCCAGTTTGCTTTTAGGATTTTCGAGTTCTTCAAACGAGGGCATGAAACCTAACCATCCTACCGAAAGTGCTGCAAAAAACAAAGCAAGAAACACAAGGGTGATGAGCTGCCATTTCCAGAACCTCTTTACCCATTCGTTTTCATTCAGGTTTTTTTTCATTTTTCAAATAAGATCAATCAGGAGTCTGGTGCTAGTTTACTTGTTTTTTGATCAGGATTCCCACATCCGAAATCCCTTTCAGTTTTTCCTTTCGCATAGCATGGTTAACAGCTATCACATAATTTCCCGCTTTACGGAATTTAACACCTTTACGGAAAAGAAAACGGCTGTCTTTGTGCTTTCCCATTCCTTTGCCGTACCATTTGCCGTCGGGGGCAGCCAGTATACATTCGGCCGTGTCGCGCGAAAAGGTATCGCCAGGATAAAAGGCCGTAATAAACAAATACAGGTTTTGCATATCGTAATCAGTGGTATTCCGCACGTCGAAATAAAAATCGTACGCAGCCAGTGTATCTTTCGATTCGAAAGTGTAAAAAAGTGTATCCGCAGCTTTCCATTCATTGTTTTTCAGGTGTACTGTTTCATTGTAAAATTCATTGTTTTTACATCCGGATGCAATTATCACCGAAGCAACTATCAAGGCAGCAAATTGCAAGAATGAATTCTGGTGATTGTTTTTTTTGAACAGCATGAACATCTTACCTGTTATCAGATTTGTGCGGTGTTTGTTTCTTTTTATCGAAGCGGTGGAGGTCTTCGCTGGCAACAACCAGGCCGATGGCAGGTTTTTTATCAGCCTTAACAGTAAAATCTTCGATTTTCTCGGGTATTTTCCCCAATTTATTCAATGCAATTACTTCCTTTACCCGATCAACCGTTAACGCGAACATTTCGTGTTCCCTCCCTTTGTAGCCAAACCACATAGTTGCTCCAAAAACATCTATTTTTTGAAGTAGCACATCGCCTTGTTTGGTTTTAAGAACGGCATTTTCGTCAGGGAAATCCTTTAGTGCATCGCTGTAAGCTTCCACTTCGTAGTTGAGGCAGCACTTCAGTTTTGAACATTGGCCGGCGAGTTTCTGGGGGTTTGGCGAAAGTTGCTGAACCCTTGCGGCCGCAGTGGAAACAGAGTGAAAACCACATATCCATGTAGAACAACACAACTCGCGCCCGCATGAGCCTAAACCACCTAACCTGCTGGCTTCCTGGCGCATGCCTATCTGCCGCATTTCGATTCGTATCTTCAGTTCGTCGGCCAGTATTTTAATCAGTTCTCTGAAATCGACCCGATCCTCGGCGGTATAAAAGAAAATAGCTTTAGTGTCATCACCCTGGTACTCAATATCATTCACTTTCATTTTGAGGCCAAGCTTCAATGCGGCAACTCTTGTTTTGTAAAGTGCATCATGTTCGTGCGAAATGGCATTTAACCATTTATCTACATCCGCTTGTTTGGCTTTTCGGTAAAGTTTCCGTATATCTTCTTTATTCGGGTTTATGTTTTTACGGTGCATCTGCAACCGTGCAGTTTCTCCTGTTAGTGTTACTATTCCGATATCATGTCCGGGGGATGCTTCAACAGCGACAATATCGCCGGGATGAACAGTAAGTCCGGCCGGAACCCTGAAAAAATCCTTATGATTGTTCTTGAAACGGATTTCTGCACAATCGAATTTGCCGGCTTTGCCGGGTAATGGCAAGTCTTTCAGCCATTCGTAGGCAGCCAGTTTCGCACATTTCTGTTCGGCACCGGCTCCGTTAAGCAAAGGATTGCCACTGGTGCAGCAGCCTCTGGATGCAATAAGTTCCCTGTTTGATATATTGAGATGTAAGTTTTCTTCCATAATGGGTCAAAGTGTGGCCTCGCGGAACCTTAGGAATGAGATTAACGGAGGTATTGTTGTATTAGTATAAACCGGAAAGGTGTTCCGGGCAAAAGATATCCGGCATGTGGCGACAAAATTACACTTTTTTGGCTTCGGCTGTTGCCGGAATTTTCAATATCCTGGCAATGAGGTGTGAGAGATCGGTAAAAACAACTTGTGCATTGGCATTGCGCTCAATGTGAAAGATAGCCCGGTTAAACTCTTCCTCAAAATAATTGATATTGCGTGGATGGATGAAAGTGGAAAAATTTTTGACGAAATCGAATTCTTCTCCGTATAATTTCACAAGGTGTTGGTTGCCCACATTGTATTGAAGACAAATGCGGAACATATCCAACCCGAATGCCAGCATTTCTTTTTGCTTTTCGCGGCTGCCATCGCCAATCAGGTTAGGAATTGTCTCAAGCAACTTATCGTAATCTTTCAGGTTTCCGGCAATGGTAAAGCAACGCCTCATCCACTCGCGGAAAATGATAAACCTTTCGCGGTCAGCGTCAAGTGAATCAGGTCCGGAACCGGTTTTCCCGGCAAGTTTTAAAGCTGCTGTATAATTTCCATCTGCCAGCCGGGCTGTTTTTAAAGCTTCTGCAGGTTCAATCTGATGAGTAAGTTCCAGTGAATGCCGGATATCCTGATCGGTAAGGCATGGAATTTTTACCAGTTGCGCCCTCGACAAAATGGTGGCGATAATCTGTTCCTGGTTTTCGGAAATCAGGATAAAAAGTGTCTTATCCGAAGGTTCTTCCAGGTTTTTAAGCAGCTTGTTGGCTGAAGGGGCATTCATTTTTTCAACCATCCAGATGATCATCACCTTGTATTCGGCTTCATAAGCTTTGTAAGCCAGTGTCCGGTTTATTCCATCCGCTTCGTCGGCATTAATGATTCCCTGTTTTTTCTCGATGCCTATTTTTTCGTACCAGTCGGGCAACGAAACATAGTAATTGTTTTGTATGAGGAATTCGCGCCAGGGAACAATAAAATCCTTGCTGAAGACTTTTTTATCGTCAACTTCCTTGGTTTTGTTAATGGGATAAATAAAATGCAGGTCGGGATGAATAAGCTTTGTGTATTTTTTGCACGAGGGGCATTCGCCGCAGGAATCTTCGGGGGTGCGTTTGCGGCAGTTTATATATTGCGCGTAAGCTAAGGCAAGGGCAAGTTTGCCTGAGCCTTCCGGGCCAAAGAAAAGTTGTGCGTGGCTTACCCGGTTATCGGTTACTGTTCGTTTAAGGCGTTGTTTCAGAGGCTCCTGGCCGACGATATCACTGAATTTCATACGTTTTCTGATGAAAAATCTTCCTGCCAAAGGTAAGATTTATTTGTCAGTTTGAAGCAAGAGCGAATGCTGGGAAGCTGTTTCTGAAAAAGGACTTTTTAGATTTATTGTTGTCAAGCCGGAATACCGGTTCGAAGATGAAAAGCTGACAATAAATGCGAAAACCAATTCACAGCACTTTGACATGAATAAAGCCAAATGCTTTGAAATTAAATCTTCTTCAATACAATGGGTTCGGCTTCCTTAGCAACAACCTGGTTGTAAAACTCACGCAGGTCAGCATACTCCGTTTGTACAAATACAGTTGAGTTAATAGAAATAGAATATTTCAGTGTTATTTTTCCTTCGGTAACAGTTGATATACAGGTGAATGATGCTGTGTTGCCGGGCAATTTCATCGATATATTTTTAGGTAGATTTACAACTGTGTATCCCTGAGGGAATAAATAATTTACAACTATAGTTTTCTCCCGGGCATAGCCAAAATCAATAGGATACTCCCTGGTGCTGACCTTGAAAGGATTTTCTTTCATTTGATCGAAAAGCAACGGTGTGATGTATAATTCGCCGTCGATATTGCTGACTGAGTTATGGATTACTACTTCAAACTCTTCTTTTACAGATTTATAGAGACTATCGAGATTGTCAATTTTGTGCGTAGAAATTTTCAATCCTTTTTTTCCTTCTTTAAAGTTGGTAAGGTATTCATCATCACTGTTGAATTTTTCATAGTCATTGCGAAAATCGAGGGCCGCGTAATCCCCTTTTAAATAGCTAAGTTTACCTTTCAGACTATGATCCTCCTCTAACGCTAAAGTATACACCACCATTTGCTTGTCTTTTTTTTCAGCCTGAAGCGAAACCCAGCCCGTCCTTTCTTTATCCACAAACTGTCCATGTCCGTTCAAATCGCGCATAGGCAAAATGTAATAGGGGCTATGTTCTTCAGTAGCATCAAGTAATATAGTATCATTTTCAGTAAAAACAGCGGCAATTACATAATTGAGCTTGTTGAGGCTAGGATGCATTAGTGAAAGCTGACCGTTATTCCTGGAGCTCATAATTACCGGGCCGGAATCTAAACCAAGTTTACGTAATAATTGAATAAGTGCAAGATTGATGTCTGCAGAATTTCCTTTACCCTCTTTATATGCACTGCTAAGAAACAGCTTTTCGGCCAAAACCCTGTTTGTATTATCCCATTTAATCTTTTTTGTGTATTCATATGCGGCTTTTATCGTTTCATCCCGATTCAGAGATCGTGATTTAATGTCCTTTACTGCTTCATTGAGATAGGAATCAGATTCCAACGACGAACCAAAATGATCATATAAATAATCTGCATATCCCCAGGAATCGATTTTCTTTTTGAAATAAAGAATGTCGCGTATGCTTTCCCACGATTTTGCATATGATCGATATAATCCGGTATTTGCACTGTGAACATAATTTCCATTACCAGTGTAAGTGCTTGTGGTACCTGAAATTTTCACTTCTTCAATATCAAATTCCAACCTTGTCCTGTAGTTTTTCGATGAAGTTATGAAAGGTTCTGACTTGAAAGCCGGTGCATTACTTACGACCCAGCGGCTACTGGTATTTACATCAAGCGGAATGTAACCAAAGTAATTTTTGTTAAACTTCATATACAAACTAGGCTCAATATTGAGTTCACTATATACAACGGGTATTTCCTGCTGAAAGTCCCACACGCTGGGGATACCATCATACATAAACTGTATATCAATAACTGATCCCACTTTTACATTTGGCATGGCAATACGCATTTCGTAAAAGTTTTCGGTGATCCGGGTTTTGAAGATAGATTCATTCTTTAGCTTTGTTTCTTCAATTTCGCTCCCGTCAAGATTATATGTTATACCGCGGATGTCGGCCTTTAAATCGATATAGAATGATTGATTTGCCCATACAAACCCTTCTTTTTTCAAAATTTTAATACGCAAAATCCTTACGGTACGAAACTGGCTTTCAGTGAAGTAACCATAATCGCACAAAATTACCGCCGGTGCGCTGGTATCCGGAGTATATATATTGTTGAGGAGTTCGGCTTTACTTATTTTGCCAAAAGTTATCGGTGCTTTTTCGGCTGAAGCCATCATAAAAAACCCATAAAGTAGTATTAAGGTCAGGAAGTGTTTGCTCATTTTGAAGACGTTTTACAATTTTTATCTTAGTTGGTATTTTTTTTTCATAGGAATACCTGAGAATTCATTAGTAAATTTCTTGATCAGGTTACGCGGCTTTCGCTAAGTATTCAGGGCTGCTCCTATAGAGCATGAGCTGGAGACCCGACACGACATCAGTTCATTTACATTATTCTCGTCAGCATCACTTTATTTTCATCTGCCGTAACAACTTTATCAAAGAAAGTCACAATATCATCATACTGTTCAACCGGATGCTTGCCTTTATAAATCTCAAAAGTTCGCACATACTGAATCATGGAACCTGTTTTTGTCACAATGGTTGTATACGTTCCAAAGTCGGATGCAATGCTTATTTTCGACGGAATTTTCTCCATGGCATAGCCTTGTGGTAAAGTATAGGTAACAGTATCAATTTCATAAACAGGCCATTTGAAGGATACCGGTGTTTTTCGGGTTGTCGACTGAAAAGGCGATTCGCTCATCTTATTCATCATATTGAGACAGAGCATCATTTTTTCTCCTACCCTGGTCGGGTAACTGTTAATTGTCAGGTTCAACCGCTCAGTTACAAATGGAATTTCATTTTTGGTTTCGGTAATATTAAAATTATCCAGTTCGAAATTCGGAATGTGAATTCTGCGGGTTACCAGTTTTTTGCGGTCGGACTGGTCGCTCATCAATATTTGCCTGTATTCATCATACGTAGCACCATAATACCTAATGCTTGCTAAGGCAAACCCATTTCCTTCAGGATCAAGTGTAACTTCAACCTTGCCCGACCTCAGGTTCATTGCTGGTTTAAGGTCCGGTGTATTAATAAGTTTGCCACCCTGGTCTTCCATCACAAGCACTTTGCGGCCGGCGGTGAAGGTTCCCAGGTAGTTGAACGGCCCTGACTGATCCGTGCATTCGAGCCATACGGTATCGGTGGCAAGGGGAACACATAGGATGACGTGATTGAATTGATTGGAAGGGAAGTTTGCATGTATTGTAGGCTTTTCTTTTCCTGCCTGAACCAGTGTATATCTTGAGCCGATTCCGGCTACCTCCAGAATGGATTTCATGTAATAGGAAAGTGCTTTGCAATCGCCATACGAAAGCCTGTCAACGGTTTCAGCATCAAAAGGCTGAAAGCCGCCGATTCCGACCTGGATACTTACATAACGGGTTTTGTTCTGCATGTATTCGTACAATGCTTTTATTTTTGCATGTTCATCCGGATAACCGGATGCTATTTTTTTGATCTTAGCCCGGGTTTCCGGGCTCAGATTATTCCGGCCTTCGCTGAGTTGATTTATCCACTGTCCAAATCCGCTCCAGGTTTCAAAATTCCCTTCGTATCCTTCAACCTTCACTTTTGACGGAGCAATAAGCACAACGGGTGTAAAATCGGACAATGCAGGACAGAAGCTTTCGTCAGCATAGGCTGGCATATTACTTAATTCCCAGGTATAGTGATTCCCTACAGCAGATTTAAATTCTGTTACTTTCGAAATCAGGTTCTTTTCATAGTACCTGCAACTGGCTTTTTCGGCGACAATAAGATTAAATTTCGACCTTTCAACAGAAATGTTAAAATCGCGAACCGGATACCAGCCCGGATATTGGATTACTTCCGTAAACGTGACTTCGTAAGTATATTCAACAGTATAAGGGTATTCGAAATTTTCCGGGTCGATGGCTTTTATCCTGAGATCGCCATACGTGCTGCCTTGCGGTATCATTGCATAATCAAGAATATCGAAACCGCCCTTCTTTTTAATTTCGATACCATTTTTATCAAACATCTGAGCTTTTATTCCGCTCACTTTCATGTTTTTATCATAAGGATGCATAAAGTATCCGTTTGATTTCCCATTCTTGTTCAGAATAGTTATTGCATACGTCACTTTTTGTACCAGTTTATTGTTCGAATTTATTTCAACAACAATAACTTCGTTGCGGACAACCGCTTTAGCGTCTTTCAGCAAGGATTTTGGAATGTCGTCGAAAGGATATTTTATGCCGGAGGCAAATAAACCGAATGAGCAACCAAGGCTGATTAAGAGTATACAAGATAATAGGGGGAATTTGAGTTTCATGGGTTCTATAATTTAAAAATTCGGCAATTCGGCAATTCGGCAATTCGGCAGTTCGGCAGTTCGGCTGTTCGGCAAAGGGTTAATGGGAAAATGAGGTTCTTGTCCGGTTGTTAATTCATGTTCTTCTTTAAAATGATAGGTTCTGCGCTCTTGTTTATGACCTGGTTATAGAATTCGCGAAGATCAGCATATTCGGTTTGTACAAAAACACTCGAATTGATTGCCAATTTTATACATTACAGTTATTTTTCCTTCCGTAACAGTCGATTTACAATTGAATGAGGCTTTGTTGCCGGGTAATTTCATTGATACATTTTCGGGCAGGTTTACCACGGTGTATCCTTGTGGAAATAAATAGTTTACAATGATGGTTTTATCGCGGGCATATCCAAAATCGATTGGATATTTCCGGTCGCTGATTTTGAAAGGATTTTCTTTTACCTGCTCGTACAATAATGGTGTTATCACCAGTTCACCGTCGATATCACTCACTGCATTGTTTACTACAACTTCAAATTCTTCGTTAATCGGCTTATACAGGCTGTCGAGGTTATCAATTTTGTGCGAAACAACCCGTAAGCCTTTTTTCCCTTCTTTAAAGTCGGTAAGATATTCGTTGTCGCTATTGAAATTTTCATATTCATTGCGGAAATCAAGGGCTGCATAATCACCTTTCGAATAACTGAGTTTTCCTTTCAGGCTTTGGTCTTCTCCGATTGATAAATTATACACAATCATTTGTTTGTCTTTTTTTTCAGCATTAAGCGAAACCCACCCCGTCCTCTTTTTATCAACAAACTGTCCTTGTACATTGAGCGAACGCATGGGTAAAAGATAATACGGGCTGTTTTCTTCTGTTGCATCAAGCAGAATTGTATCATTTTCGGTGAAAACGGCGGCAATTACATAGTCGAGTTTATTAATACTTGGTCGAAATGCTGAAAGATAGCCATTGCTGCGGGTACTCATTACCACAGGTCCGGCATCGAACTCAAGTTTCCGTAGCAACTGAACCAGAGCCAGGTTAATTTCAGCCGAATAGCCTTTGCCCTCTTTATAGGCGGAGTTAGTAGAAGTCTTTTCGGTAACAAACCGGTTTGTTTTATCCCATTTTATCTTCTTGGTATATTCAAAAGCTTTCTGAATCATTTCTTCTTTGCTCGTGCTGCCGGCCATAATTTCCCTTGCAATTGGTTTCAGGTAACCATCCCCATCAAGCACTGATCCGAAGTATGTGTAGCTGTAGAGCAAGTCGCGAATGGCTTCCCAGGTTGATGTAACGGATTTGAAATATCCCGGGTACGAGATATAATCAATATCAAACTCGAAGCGTGTCCTGTAGTTTTTTGATGAGGTCATAAAAGGCTCCGGTTTAAAAGCGGGAGCATTCTGCAAAACCCAGCGATAATTTGTATTTACGGCAAGCGGAATATACCCGAAATAGTTTTTATGGTATTTCACATACTGACTTTCTTCGATGATCAATTCGCTGTGTACTACGGGGATCTCCTGCTGAAAATCCCATTCACGCGGGATACCGTCGTACATAAATTGTATGTCAATTACTGATCCGACTTTCACATTTGGCATGGCAACACGCATTTCATAAAAGTCTTCTGTTATCCTGGTCTTGAAAATTGATTCGTTTTTAAGCTTCGTTTCAACAATTTCGCCGCCTTCGAGATTATACGTAATTCCACGGATATCGGTTTTTATATCAGTTTCGAAGGATCGGTTTGCCCACTCATACCCTTCTTTTTTCAGAATTTTAATTCGCAATATCCTCACTGTATGGTACCTGCTATCGGTATAATACCCGTAGTCGCACAGTACCACGGCGGCAGCACTGGTGTCGGGGGCATACACAGTGTTCAGGAGGTCGGCTTTGCTGATTTCACCGAATTTGATAGGAGCTTTTTCTGAGGACGCAATTCCGAAGAATCCCAGGAGTAATACAAGGGTCAGGATTTGATTTTTCATTGATAAATCAGGTTTAATGATGTATAATAATTGAAATGTGAACAAACAGGTAAAACAAATATTCTTTCAGAAAGAGGCAAGCGAATAATTAAAGAAAATGAACAGGCAAATCAGAAATACAAAAAAAGCAGATTAAAATCCGCTTTCCTTAACATGTTTACTTTGTCCGCCTATTTTTGCTCCCAGGAACTCGCGGTTCATCCGGGCAATGTTATCAATCGAAATCTGTTTAGGACATTCCGCCTCGCAGGCACCGGTATTGGTACAGTTACCAAAACCTAATTCGTCCATTTTGGCAACCATGGCCTGTACCCTTAGTGTAGCTTCGGCTTTTCCCTGTGGCAACAGTGCCAGGTGCGAAACTTTAGCTGCTACAAACAACATGGCCGAAGCATTTTTACATGCTGCAACGCAGGCTCCGCAACCGATACAGGCTGCTGCATCCATGGCTGAATCAGCATCTTGTTTTGGAATCAGGATCGCATTGGCATCAGGAATCCCTCCGGTGTTTGCCGAAATAAACCCTCCTGCCTGTATAATCTTATCAAAAGCCTGCCGATCAACCATGAGGTCGCAGATCACAGGGAATGCTTTCGAGCGCCATGGCTCAATCACAATGGTGTCGCCATCTTTAAACTTGCGCATATGCAACTGGCAGGTGGTAACGGCGTCGTCAGGGCCATGCGGACGTCCATTGAT
>JBBQUX010000073.1:0-16748 GCA_038212135.1 Bacteroidales bacterium
TAACCCGCAGATCCACATCGGCGGCGACAATGTAATGTTTTGGGGACCGCTTTCGTGGACCATAATTTTCGGACTAAGTTTCGCTACTTTCTTAACACTGTTGTTTGTTCCTGCAATGTATATAATTGCTTACGAAATGAAGATCAGGCTGAAAAGAAGGAAATCGAACAGAAATATTATTGACAACGATTAATTTGTTAGTATTTCGATATTCAGGTGGCATCGGGGTTCCGGTGCCACCTTTTTTATATGACCACTTTACGGTATGTTCCGAACATTTGAACCATAAAAGTGTTATTTACTAAATTAAAATCAAAAACAAATCTATCCCAAGTCTGTTAAATCTTATTCATCACCGTTTCTTTCCTGCTTGTCCTGCCTTTTTTCCTGAACATCACAAAACTATTTCTTCCAAAAATCTTTAAACTTAGTTTTGCGAAACAATTAACCTAATAAACAGTATTCATTTAACATTTGCAATTATGAGAATTAAACATCTACCATGGATTTTTGCTGTAACAGCTATTATTTTATCAAGCGGATACACGATCATGTATCCCACAGGTGCCCCTGCCGCAAAGACCGGTTCACCAGGCGATGGTGCCAATTGCACTGAATGCCACGGAGGTACTGCAACCACAACTCCAGGTCAGATAACTTCCAATATTCCGGCAGGTGGTTACGTACCCGGAACAACGTACCAGATTACTGCTACCAACCCTCTTACCAATGCCGGTAAAATGGGATTTGAGGTTTCCCCTCAAAATGCAGCAGGAGCACAGAAAGGAACATTAGTTGCCGGATCAGGAAGTCAACTTGTTGGTGGAACCAAATATGTAACACATACCAATGCCAATACCACCAACAATACCTGGACTTTCAGCTGGATAGCTCCGGCAGCAGGATCAGGAGCGGTAACTTTTTATGGTGCTTTTGCCAGAGCAAAACCAGGCCCGGTAACCCTTAGTACCCTTACCGTTCAGGAAGCAGTTTCGGCACCTGGTACTGCTGGTCCTGTTACAGGCCCTGTTGCTGTATGTAAAAACGCAACTGAATCTTATTCAGTAGGTGTTATTGCCGGAGCAACCAGCTATGTGTGGACAGTTCCTTCAGGAGCTACTATCATGACCGGACAGGGAACCACCTCTGTGAGTGTTTTATTTGGCGCATCAGCTGTTTCAGGCGATATAAGTGTTTATGGAACTAATAGTGGAGGTAACGGTGCTCCGTCAAGCAAAACAATTACAGTTAATTCAGCACCGACACAAACCAGCTCAATAGCCGGTAACGGAATCCCTTGCCAGGCAAGTTCTCAGTTATATTCAGTTACAAACCAATCAGGGGTTACCTATAGCTGGAGTGTACCTGCTGGTTCAGTTATAACTTCCGGACAAGGATCCAATTCCATTAATGTTACAGTTGGTGCAAGTAATGGCAATATAACCGTTATACCTTCAAATAGCTGTGGCAATGGTGCTTCAACCAGCTTCCCTCTTGCAGTTGGATTGCTGCCGTCCATACCATCTGCACCCGACGGCCCTTCAATGGTAAACCTACAGAACACCACAGCCAGTGATTACACCACTTCAGCTGGAGCTGATTCGTACCTTTGGCAGCTTACACCTGCTTCGGCAGGCTCTATCTCTGGCACAACAGCCATTGCAACAGTTACCTGGAGTACAGGATATACCGGAGTTGCCGAAATTACGGTCAAAGGGTTGAACTCCTGCGGCGAAAGTGTATCGTCAGCAGCCAAATCTACTCAGGTGTTAAATACAACTTCTGTGGATGAAAACTCTGCTGCTATCAGGGTCATTTCAGCCGGATCAAATGGGTTTATCACCATACAAATGAATACAAATGCCAGCCAGGCAAGTGTATTATTGCTGGATATATCCGGAAAGGTGTTGTGCAATACCCGTATCCCCGGACAAGGAACCCATCAGATTGGCCAGAACTTAAAAGCAGGAGTTTATTTACTTGTTGTAGAAGCAGGAACTTCAATTCTTAAAAAGAAGATATTGGTGATATAATGTCGCTAAGAAAACTCATCCTTTTACGCAAAAATGCTCATTTTCTTTAATTTTAGATTTGGCAGGCAAAACTCAATCTTCTGTGCGCGAGGACTTTCCCCTACGGGGGTCAAGGGGATGAGCGGGGGCAAAACTCATTTTAAACTCGTTTTCTTAGACAATACTTCGTTAAACTTTTGCATTGTACTGAAATTCAAATAGTTATGAAAACAGTTTATTCGTATTCAAATGATTGAAAATCAGTTCTTTGCGTCTTTGCGTGAGGCAAAAAAATAACGGACTATTGCTTAGAGACACTATATAGGTAACTGAACGAAAAATTTGAGTGCTGGTTTCAGCTTGCCATTTCTAAAACCATCCCGGGTTACATACCAGACTGTTTAAAAGTATCTGAGAGTAATCCGGGATTTTTATTTTGAATCAGGCAATAGATTTTGTTTGTTTGATAACAACAACAAAAAAACCGATCCACTCATAATCGTGAAGAAAACCTGACACACATTTTGCTGTACCGCTATATAATAAATTGAGTACTCATTTATGAATTATTAACACTGGAACTGAATGCTATAAATTATCTCACAGATTACTTTGTAAATAAGCAGAACAGCTTATTTTTAAAGGATTGAAGCCCGTTTCGGATATACGTTGAATTAAATCTGTAAATCCGAATTTTTGGTTCAAACGAACCTCCTTATGAGTTCAGTACCAATAAATTTACTAACTTTGCATTCCCAATCAAGTGAGTTGCTTAACATGGAGAAAACAAAGATTTTATTTGTAACACAGGATATTACTCCTTTTATGAAAGACAGCCCTATGGGGCTAATTTCCAGGTATTTGCCACAAGGCATCCAGGAAAAAGGACGTGAAATCCGTACCTTCATGCCCCGTTTCGGCAGCATAAACGAACGAAGAAACCAACTTCATGAAGTAATACGTCTTTCGGGAATGAACCTGATTATTGACGACACCGACCACTCTCTGATCATTAAAGTAGCTTCGATTCAGCAGGCCCGGATGCAGATTTATTTTATTGATAACGAAGACTATTTCCACCGCAAATACGTATACCGCGATAAAAACAATGTATTTTTTGAAGATAACGATGAGCGCGCAATATTTTTTGCCCGTGGTGTACTCGAAACGGTAAAAAAATTGGGATGGAGCCCGGATATTGTTCACTGCCATGGCTGGATGTCGGCACTTACACCTGTATATGTAAAAAGGGTGTATCACGATAACCCGTTATTTGCTGCATCGAAAGTAATCATATCGATATATGATGACGATTTCCCGGAGCCTTTGCATACCAACCTTCAGGGAAAGCTTAAACATGAAAATATTGCGCTCAAAGATCTTAAGCATTTCAAAAAACCTGATTATGTAAGCCTGATGAAAGCTGCAATTGATCTTTCGGATGGAGTAATCATTGCAAGTTCACAGATTAACAGCGAACTTTCCGAATATATAGATCAATCGGGCAAACCAGTCCTTCCTCAGCCGGATGAAGAAAACTACATCCAGGTTTATAACGAGTTTTACAACAAAATTTTACAAAGCAAATAGTTTTTCCTATCTGATTTTATTCACTAAAAAATACACCCCTTGAAAAGGCTAGTCTTTCTCTGCTCAATAATAATTGCTGTTTTCTTATCAACGCTGAACACTTCCTGTACAAAAGAGCTTTCACCGATAGGGATGGAATTGCTTGATACTTTGGATTTACTTAGTATGGGCTATACGGATACCGTTCAGATAGTTGCCTATTCGATACCGGAAGATTCAGTGTTTACAGGTAATCTTCAGTATGCTCAGATCGGAAGCATGTACGATCCGATTTTTGGAATAACCACCGCAAATTTTTATACCCAGGTTTACTTAACCTCCACAAGAGTAAGGTTCGGTGCTAATCCGGTATTCGACTCAGCATTTCTCTACATCCCTTACAAAGGCTCGTTTGGCGATACACTGAGCAATATGACCTTTCGTGTTTATTCCCTTACTGATAGCATAGTAAAATCAACTGACTACTATTCAAACTCCACGCTTAGCTACAACCAGGCGAATCCTATTGGGGAAATTACTTTTCAGCCCAAGCCGAACGACAGTTCCTATTTCGAAGGCAGTACGCACACTCCTTATCTCAGAATTCCGATAAATTCGAATTTCGGCAATTATGTTATGGAAGCTGAGGATACCACATTCCTGAATAACAATACTGAATTTGTTAAATTCTTTATGGGGATTTGCATAGTTGCTGAGCCACAAAGCACACCTGGCAAAGGAGCAATCATTACATTTAATATGCCTTCGGATTACAGCAGGATAATAATGTATTATCACAATGACGAAAAAGATTCATTAAATTATAATTTCTCGATTGCTGAAAGCGGCTTGCGGTTTCAGCAATACGACCACAATGGATACGCCGAAGCAATTCCACTACTTAAAGAACAACTTCAGGGCAATACCGCATCAGGTCAGGAGTTCCTGTTTGCACAGGGGATGGGAGGGATAAAAATTAAAATTGAATTTCCAAACCTGAACAAATGGTTCGATAACGAAAAAGTGGTTATTAATGATGCACAACTTATTTTAGGCAACGCTTCCGTTTCCGATTTATTTTTAAATCCATCTTCTGTTACCCTTCGGGGTGTTGGTGAAGCAGGGTCAACAAGCCCTTCAACCATTGCAGATGAGTCAGACCCCACCGGATATTTTGATGGAACATACAATGCATCAAGTAATTCGTACCGTTTCAGGATTAAACGCTATATACAACAGGTGTTAACCGGAAAGACAAATAACAACGGCTTGCATCTTATAATCCCGGGAGCGTCGTATGTAGGATCCCGGCTTGTTTTGAACGGCACCACATCACCTCAAACGGATCTGAAACTCTATCTCCGCTATACAAGGGTACCGTAAATCTTTTGATGCTAATTTCTGCATTTCGTATAAGGTGAATTAGCAGTGCCGGCAACTGCACTATTTTTTCCCGTTTCGGGACAAGCGTGTTGCATTTAATTTTTGTAGGGCGAGCTATTCCTCCTGAATATGTTAGGCTTACAAAACAAGAACCAATCAGGGCAGGATTTTTGCTCTTTAACCAAGGCTTGTTCTAAGGCTGCTATTTTGCGGTCCTGAATTGCCTGCGAAAAAAATTCTGAAAATAGTAATAGTTAGTAAGTCCTGATAATAATGAAAGGAAGATGAACTCCAAAAAAATCATGGTTTTCGCTACATTCAGGTAACATTTTGTATTTTTGCAGACATGGATAAAACTGTTGTTTAGAAAGCTATCATAAATTGAAGAAAAGTTTATAAATCAGATATCATTAGTATTATGTGCGGAATAGTTGGATACATAGGCAAGAAACAGGCTTGCCCGATTTTACTCAGTGGACTTCACCGTTTGGAATACCGGGGTTACGACAGTGCAGGGGTTGCATTGCTGAATGGTTCCTTAAAAGTATTTAAAACACGTGGCAAAGTTAATGACCTGGAGCAGTTGCTCGAAGGTGTTGAGGTTACTTCAACCTTAGGCATAGCCCATACACGCTGGGCAACGCATGGCGAACCGAACGATCTGAATGCTCATCCCCACTACTCTTCGAATGAGACTATGGCGATTATCCACAACGGGATCATCGAAAATTACAATGTGCTGAAACAGGAATTGCAGCAGCGCGGGTATATTTTCCGCAGCGATACTGATACAGAGGTGCTGATGTACCTTATCGAAGATATTATGGCTAACGAAAAGCAGAAGCTTTCCGAAGCCGTGCGCATTGCGCTTACACAGGTTACCGGCGCGTATGCTATTGTTATTATTTCGCAGGATGAACCCGATTTGCTGATTGCCGCCCGCAAAGGCAGCCCAATGGTAATTGGTATCGGTGAAAATGAATATTTTATCGCTTCCGACGCTGCACCTATTGTTGAATTTACCCGTCAGGTGGTATATCCCGGCGACGAAGAAGTTATTACCCTCAGCCTGGCAGAGGGACTGAAAATCAGGACCATTGCTGATATCGAAAAAACTCCGTACGTACAAACTCTCGAAATTAACCTGAGTGCACTCGAAAAAGGTGGTTTCGACCACTTTATGCTGAAGGAAATATACGAGCAGTCGCGCACTGTAAAAGACAGTATGCGTGGCCGGTTGCATATGGACCAGGGAATTATTGTACTGGGTGGCATACAGGATTATTTACGCAAGTTCCTGGCAGCAAGGCGGATCATTATAGTAGGATGCGGTACCTCCTGGCATGCAGGTATTGTAGGCGAATATTTAATTGAAGAACTGGCCCGTATTCCTGTGGAAGTGGAATACGCATCTGAATTCCGCTACCGGAATCCTTTGATTTACGAAGATGATATTGTAATAGCTATTTCGCAATCGGGCGAAACCGCCGACACACTTGCTGCTATCGAAATGGCAAAATCAAAAGGAGCTACGATCATAGGAATTTGCAATGTGGTTGGGTCATCTATTCCCCGGGCAACGCACGCAGGTTCATATACTCATGCCGGGCCTGAGATAGGAGTTGCATCAACCAAAGCCTTTACTTCCCAGGTTACCGTACTCACTTTGCTTGCACTAATGCTTGCCGAAAAGAAAGGAACGATTTCTGCGTCACGTTATTTCCGAATGTTGCACGAGTTCAATACCATCCCTGAAAAGATCGAAAAAACCCTGAAATGCAACGACCAGGTAAAAGAAATTGCAAAAATTTTTAAAGATGCACCTAACGCCTTATATCTTGGCAGGGGAATTAATTTTCCGGTTGCACTTGAAGGCTCACTTAAACTGAAAGAAATCTCTTACATACATGCCGAGGGCTACCCGGCAGCCGAAATGAAACACGGACCAATAGCATTAATTGACGAAGAAATGCCGGTGGTTGTTATAGCTACTCGCAAGGGACAGTACGAAAAAGTAGTGAGCAATATAATGGAAGTAAAAGCCCGCCGGGGTAAAATTATTGCCATTGTTTCCGAAGGCGACGAACAGGTACGCGAACTTGCCGATTACTGTATCGAAATCCCTGAATGCGATGAACTGCTTGTACCCCTGTTGGCTACTATTCCACTGCAACTCCTCTCCTATCATATTGCATTACTGCGTGGATGTAATGTGGATCAACCAAGGAATCTGGCAAAATCAGTGACGGTGGAATAGTACGTAAGGGGTATTGGGGGTCGGTAGATTTGATAGGGATTTCAAGAGGTTTTGAAATAAAGTACTTCTCACCATTTCTATTTTTCCCATCATTTACCTGATAGGAAACGGGTATTTTGAAATGGATATAAAGTTGGTGAACCACTTTATCCAAGTCATAGTCAACTGATATAAATCCGGGAACACTTTTCAGTAGTTGTTGCTTTAAGGAATCGGGTATTTCCCTTTTACGCCTTCAGCTAAATTATTACAGGCCTTAATAACAATTATCATGAAACAGTTCGGCCCCATTCAAAAACTATTGAATTACATTGACCTCGACAGCGACCTCGATGGCTTTGAGAAAGTTCATGAGACTATTGAAAAAGAAATAATTTTCAAGGGAACCAACCTCTGGATTCTGATATTTGCGATTATTGTTGCATCGGTAGGGCTTAACATGAACTCTACCGCGGTTATAATCGGAGCCATGCTTATTTCGCCCCTTATGGGACCTATCAATGGCATGGGTTACAGCATAGCAACTTATGATTTCCCTCTTTTCCGAAAATCCCTGAAAAATTTCACATTCGCTGTTATTGCGAGTTTAATAGCATCAACAGCGTACTTTGCACTTAGCCCAATATCAACAGCCCATTCCGAATTATTGGCCCGTACAAGCCCTACCATTTACGACGTGTTAATTGCTTTGTTTGGCGGATTAGCCGGAATTGTCGCTATCAGCAGCAAGCACAAAGGGAATGTAATTCCGGGAGTTGCTATTGCTACAGCTTTAATGCCGCCTTTATGTACAGCAGGTTTTGGCCTTGCTACCGGGCAATTTAATTATTTCTTCGGAGCTTTTTACCTCTTTACCATTAATACTGTATTTATAGCCATTTCTTCGGTCGCAATTTCACAGATTCTGAAATTCCCTATCCGGGCAGATATTGACAACAGGCAAAAGAAAAAAGTTAATCAGTTGATTTCTTTTACAATTACATTGGTACTGCTTCCAAGTATATATTTCGGTTATAACCTTGTTAAAAAAGAAAAATTTATTGAAAACGCCACAAAATATGTAAGCACTATTAGTGTTGTTGATGGTCACTATTTATTAAAGAATGAAATCAGGCCTAACAAAAACGAGATTTTACTGGTGTATGCCGGTACTTCAATGAGTAAGGAGCAGAAAGAAAGTATCAGAGAAAAAGCTAAGTATTTTTCGTTAACGGATGTAACCATAGAATTTCCAAAAGGGCAAACGGCGGATGAAATAAGTAAAAAAAATACTGAGAGCGAAAATATAAAAGCTGAGATGAACCGGTTGAGCCTGCTGTTGAAAACTAAAGAGAGTAAGTTGGATAGTCTGGAAAGCAAACAATACGTTGGCAAAGAAATTTTAGCCGAGATTATAAACCTTTATCCTCAAATCACAAACTGCACATATTCCGAATCCTTTGTATTTGGCAAATCGGAATCAGCCCCAGTTAAAAAGGCTATTGTTGTTTTTACAATCAAAGGCAAATATCTTAACAAAGGAGATAAATCGAAAGTTGAAAAATGGCTCCAGGTTCGGATGAAATCAGATAAAATAAAAGTCTTTTACGACTAAAAGAAAAAAACTGAAAATGGGTTTTCGTTATACGATAACCGCCATAAAATCTATGTGGCTGAACCTGTTATAACCGGATAAAAAGCCTCAGGCCTGTGCAGCAAACAACTTCAGGAAGATAAATAGTGTCACTAAGAAAACTCATCATTTTGCGTAAACATGCTCATTTTCTTTAATTTTAGGTTTGGCAGGCAAAATTCAATCTTCTGTGCGCGAGGACTTTCCCCTACGGGGTTCAAGGGGTGAGCGTGGGCAAAACTCATTTTAGACTTGTTTTCTTATACGCACTAAATAAGCAATACTGTCTTACACTATTTCAGATCACTTATATAGAACAGTTCCATATTAACAGTTTTGGCATAATTTATTCATCTATTGTTATTTCAATAACAAAAAGAAATTAATTTTGCAGAAAATTTCAACCCATGAATTTAACACATATCGAACACATTGGGATAGCTGTTAAAAGCTTGAACGACAGCATTCCTTACTGGGAAAAAATATTCGGGCTCAAGTGCTATGCTGTTGAAGAAGTCACCGACCAACGGGTGAAAACAGCATTCTTTATAGTTGGCCAAACCAAGATCGAACTACTCGAAAGCACCGATCCGGAAGGCCCCATCGGAAAATTCATTGAAAAAAAAGGTGAAGGCATTCATCATATTGCTTTTGCAGTGAAGGATATTGATACTGCTTTAGCCGAAACCGAAGCCAACGGGATACAACTTATTGATAAAAATTCACGCAAAGGTGCCGAAGGTATGAGCATTGGTTTTCTGCATCCAAAATCAACTTTCGGAGTTCTTACTGAGCTATGTGAAAATAAAAATATTTAATGCATGGTGTTTAGTGCATAGTGCTTTGTGCATAGTGCCGGAGCAAACCTCAACCCCTGAATCCTAACCCCCAAACCCTAATATTACAAAATGACAATTGAAGAAAAAGTCAAGCAACTGCTTGATAAACGTGAGCTTGCAAAACTTGGTGGTGGCCAGAAACGCATTGACTCGCAGCATAAGAAAGGGAAACTCACCGCCCGCGAACGCATCGATTTATTGCTCGACGAAGGAAGTTTCGAAGAATTCGATATGTTTGTTTCACATCGTTGTACCGATTTCGGTATCGAAAATGAAAAATACCTCTCCGATGGCGTTGTTACCGGCTATGGTACTATCGATGGCCGGCTGGTGTATGTTTTCTCACAGGATTTTACCGTTTTCGGCGGCTCACTGAGCGAAATGTACGCCAAGAAAATCTGTAAGGTGATGGACCAGGCGATGAAAGTGGGTGCTCCGGTTATCGGCATCAACGATTCGGGCGGAGCACGGATACAGGAAGGCGTTCAGAGTTTGGCCGGGTATGCTGAGATTTTCCAGCGTAACATCATGGCGTCGGGTGTAATCCCTCAATTATCGGCTATTTTCGGGCCTTGTGCCGGTGGCGCGGTTTACAGCCCTGCACTTACTGACTTCATAATCATGTCGAAAACAAACAGCTATATGTTTGTTACCGGCCCAAAAGTTGTAAAAACCGTAACCGGCGAAATTGTTACCGATGATGAGTTGGGTGGTGCCATGGTTCATGGTTCCAAGTCGGGTGTTTCACATTTTGTAGCAGAAGACGAACAGGAAGGCATCCTTCTGTTACGTAAGCTATTAAGCTATCTGCCTCAAAACAACCTCGAAGATCCGCCATTAGTTCCGTGTATCGACCCTATCGACAGGCTCGAAGAATCCCTCAATCATATTGTTCCTGAAAACCCGAACAAGCCCTATGATGTTAAAGATGTTATCCACTTAATTTCCGATAACAACGAATTTCTCGAAGTAGCCCGTCACTTTGCACCTAATATTGTGACCGGATATGCCCGTTTCAACGGCATGTCGGTAGGTATAGTTGCCAATCAGCCCAGTTACCTGGCCGGGGTACTCGATATAAATGCTTCGCGCAAAGCGGCAAGGTTCGTCCGTTTCTGCGATGCTTTCAATATTCCTATCTTAACATTAGTTGATGTTCCGGGATTTCTTCCGGGAACGGCCCAGGAATACGGTGGTATCATTATCCACGGAGCCAAGCTTTTATTTGCATATGGCGAAGCAACTGTTCCTAAAGTTACTATAATTCTTCGCAAAGCCTACGGTGGTGCTTACGATGTAATGAGCTCGAAACATTTGCGTGGCGATATCAATTATGCATGGCCATCAGCCGAAATCGCGGTAATGGGGCCGAAAGGTGCAATCGAAGTTCTTTATAATAAGAAACTTGCTGAAATTGAAGATAAAACTGAAAGGGAAGCTGAATTCCATAAATATGAAGAGGAATATAAAACCAAGTTTGCAAATCCCTACGATGCAGCAAGCTACGGCTTTATTGATGATGTAATTGTTCCACGCAATACGCGTTTCAGGGTAATTCGTGCATTCCAGGCTCTGGCCACAAAAAAGGATACCAATCCGCCTAAGAAACATTCAAATTTACCGTTATGATGCTATCCATACTACTTATTGTAAAAGCAGGTGAAAGGGTTGCAGGAAAGGCTGCCGAGGAGTTTGGCAGGATGGATCCTACCGGAGTTGCAATGATTATGATTGCAATGACTGTTGTATTTTTAGCTTTGATATTTCTGTATCTCACGTTCAAATACATTTCAAAATTGTACAATATCGATCTGAAAAAGCGTTTCAGGAAAAGTCGACCGAATGTAATTATACCTGAAGAATTTGAGGAAATTTCAGGCGAAACCTTAGCTGCAATAAGCCTGACTTTGCATCTTTACCATCAACACATACAAGGTCTCGAAGATGCTGTCATTACCTTTAAAAATGCAGCCAAAACTTACTCTCCATGGAGTTCAAAAATTTATGGATTACGCAGAACCCCCAATCATTAAAAAATGAAAAATTTTAAATTCACCATAAATGGTAACGAATACGAGGCCGAAATCATTGGCATCGAAGAAAATATAGCCGAAGTGGCAGTAAACGGTGTTACTTACTCCGTTGAAGTTGATCGTAAGCTCCAAACCGTTAAAACGCCAAAGCTTGTTCGCACTATGGCCGTTCCTTCAACTGATTCGCATCCTTCGGTAAGCAAAACGGCAAGCCCATCGGCTCCTAAAGGGACAGGAAATATCAAGTCGCCGCTGCCCGGAATAATTCTGGATATTTATGTCCGCGAAGGCGATACTGTAAAAATCGGCCAGAAACTCCTGATGCTTGAAGCTATGAAAATGGAGAACAACATCAATGCTGACAAAGAAGGGCGCGTTTCGGCCATCAAAGTCGCTAAAGGTGACAGTGTTATGGAAGGCGATATACTTATTGTAATAGGGGAATAACAACATGGGTACTTCTGAAAATTTATGGACATTTATGGCCGATCACCTCAACCAGTTTGTAGGTTATACTGCCTTTGCCAACTTTACACCTGGGCATGTGATTATGCTCCTTATCGGGCTGATATTCATTTACCTGGCTATTGCCAAGGAATATGAACCTATGCTGCTTATACCCATTGGTTTTGGAATCCTGATCGGAAATATTCCTTTTTGGGGTGCTGAGCATATTTTAAATGGCGATCCCAGCAACCTACAGGTTGGGGTTTACCAAAGCGGAAGCGTAATGAATTACCTTTATTTTGGGGTAAGGTATGGTATTTACCCGCCACTTATCTTTCTGGGTATTGGTGCAATGACGGACTTTTCGGCACTTATATCAAATCCTAAACTTATGCTTATTGGTGCAGCTGCCCAGTTAGGTATTTTTGGAGCCTATGCAGCTGCACTTGCACTCGGATTTTCACCTTCCGAAGCAGGAGCTATTGGAATAATAGGAGGAGCTGATGGACCTACGGCTATCTTTCTGTCTTCAAAACTTGCACCTGAATTGGTAGGAGCAATAGCGGTATCAGCTTATTCATACATGGCGCTTGTTCCGGTTATACAACCTCCGATTATGAGGTTGCTCACTACCAAAAAGGAACGCCTGATCCGCATGAAACCTCCGCGCACTGTTTCGAAACTCGAAAAAATACTTTTCCCGATTATCGGGATGTTGTTAACGTGTTTTATTGTCCCTTCGGGATTGCCTTTGTTAGGCATGTTATTTTTCGGTAACCTTTTAAAAGAAAGTACTGTTACAAAACGATTAGCGGATACGGCCAAAGGCCCTTTAATTGATATCGTTACAATTTTAATCGGTGTTACCGTTGGTGCATCAACTCAGGCATCAACCTTTTTAACCGCAAAATCAGTACTTATATTCGGACTGGGTGCTGCATCTTTTATTGTTGCAACCACAGGGGGCGTTCTGTTTGTAAAAATCATGAACCTCTTCCTTAAGGAAGGCAATAAGGTAAATCCGCTTATTGGTAATTCGGGAGTTTCAGCCGTTCCTGATTCTGCAAGGGTATCGCAGGTTGTCGGGCTTGAGTACGACAAAACGAATCATTTACTGATGCATGCCATGGGCCCAAATGTAGCAGGAGTTATCGGCAGTGCTGTGGCTGCAGGGGTTTTATTAAGTTTCCTGTTTTAAGAATGCTGCGGTATGTCGAAGTTCCGGCTGCCAATACTCCTTGCGCGATAAAAATTCTGAGTCCTCTTATCTGTAGAATAAAACATCTATTAAAGTAAAGAAAGCTCCGATAATCCGGGGCTTTTTTTAATTTTACCATCAGTAAGGTTCAAATTTATACTACAATAATTTCTCTTTCTATGCTCATTATTGGAATTGCAGGTGGTTCAGGTTGTGGAAAAACAACAGTTGTCCGCGAAATTATAAAACGCCTGCCCAAAAATTCGGTTGCAGTTATTCCGCAGGATGCATATTATTGGGATAACGGGCATCTGACCCCCGAACAAAAACTAAGCATCAATTTCGACCATCCGAATTCAATAGAATGGAGTCTTTTGGTAAAACATATTGATGCACTCCGAAATGGTGAAAGTATCGAAATGCCGGTATATTCCTATATTGATTGTGCAAGGCTAAATGAAACCGTTACTATTGAACCGCGAAAAGTTATAATTATTGAAGGAATTCTGATATATAGTGACCTGGAATTGGTAAAACGGCTTGATATTAAAGTATATGTAGATGCTGAAAGCGACGAACGGCTTATGCGCATTATACGGCGCGATACGGTTGAGCGTGGCCGCGACCCGATGAAAGTGCTTGAGCATTATTCGCGCTGGGTGAAGCCGATGCACCTGCAGTTTATTGAGCCAACAAAACGCAATGCAGATATTATAGTACCCCAGGGAGGTGAAAATAAGGTTGCGATTGAAATTCTTGCTTCAAGGATCAGGATGAAACTCGACTCGGGCGATTAAAAGAGTTTGAAGGGTTTGAAGAGTTTGAAGAGTTTGAAGAGTTTGAAGAGTTTCAGAATTCAATGTCACGCTTATAAATCAAATCTCTGATTTCTGAATCCACTATTCTGGATTATCTTCGGCAAACCACTCGGCATACGAAGTAACGGTTTCGCGCAGAAGAAGATGGTGTAATTTTACATTTGCAGGCATAAGCGGTTTTAAACGTGCTACAAAATCGATAAGCATATTTTCGCTTGTAGGCTGGTAATCAACTAATATTGTTCGCCCGAACATTTCAGCATCGGGTTTGAAATCATCCACCGATTCCTTGTTCAGAACCAACGAATGATCGAATTCGTCAATAATACAGCCACGTACAATATACTTCAGATCACCAAAATCCATGACCATTCCCAATTTTGTCGAGGCTTTATCCGAAACAGGTACACCGGTAACGGTTACCAGTAGCTCATACGAATGTCCGTGAATATTCCTGCAAAGTCCGTCGTAGCCTTTGAGAGCATGAGCCATTTCAAATTTGAATTCCTTGGTTAAGCGGATCGTTTGCAAAGTATTTGGTTTAATTATTTTTTAATAATCCTGGCTTGGTATAGTGTATTGTAATCATTTAATGCCAGGCGCAAAAGGTAAAATCCTGAAGGCAGTTCTTCCATATTCACTATTGCGTGGTCGCCGGTAATAACCAGATTTGTATTTACCTCAACTCCGGTTGAGGAATAAACAACAAATGTATAATTTTGTTGATTGAATTCCGGAGGCAGCGTTATAGTGCATTTTGATGATGCAGGATTTGGATAAACCTGAAGTGCAACCTGGGCAGGCTGGTCAAAAATACCGGTATTGCTCCCCCAAATGCTGTTGGCATACTCCGGGTGGTCGATAAACGGGTTGCGGTTATCCTGGATAGTATAAATGGCATTATTTCTGTTGATTTCCTTTTGCGAAACAGGGTCTTCCTGTGCCCAGATTAAAAGCATGGCTCGTGCCCAGGGTTTAAATTGCGAACCGGTCACCATTGCGCTGCCCGGCCATCCACTATCTTCTTTATAGTACCTGGTTGCCATATAAAAATAGTTGCGTGCAAAATCGCCTTTATATTCGTCACGTGGCTCAAAAACAACACCTGTATAACCCGGGGTTGCGCAATCCCCCAGCCTTGATCCATTCTGTGAAGTCCACGATGCCGTGCCAACCTCCCCGTAAGGATAATTTGAACGCCTTCCGTTTACATACCCGTCAGTCGGCACAAGGTGAAACATATCCGTGTACATAGGGTTTCCATCGTTAAACCAGCTTTTAGGCCAGGAATGCTCGCGATTATAACAATCGCTTTCACCGCTGTAATTGCCGCACTGGTCACTGCCAAAAGTAAATTCATACGGGGGAGTTCCTCCAGGAATGTCAGAATACATATCCCAAACTTTACCGTTTGATTTCTTATCAGTTGTTTGAAAATGAGTCCATAACGAAGCATACGAAACAGCCGTATGGTTATCGATAATGTCATGAAGAGCTTGTTGCAAAGCGGTACCAAGTTTCCCGGCAGCCGGATCATAATAACCCTGAGGCGGCTGTGCTTTGGCAGTTGATATAAGTAAGGTCAACAGGAAGAAAAGAAGAGTTTGTTTCATTCGGGTAAGTTTAAGAATGGAATAATTTCGTGTTTCAGAAACCGGTTAAATTAATTGCAAGTTTTATAGCAGCCGCCAGCAACAGCAAACCACCAACAGGGCCAAGTTTGAGTTTAAGTGACTCTTTACCCATTCTGATAGCCAGGAGTAGTGCTGTAACTATTCCTGACAGCAGGAATAAGCCTATCAGAATCCAGTGTAAGTAGGCATGAAGGGACAGCAACCCTATGGAAATCCCGATTGCCAGGGTAGTTATTCCCTCGGCCAGAGCTGCAAAGAAAGTTACCTTGCTATCCGTGTAGTCAAAAGTCCTATCCTCTTCCCGCGTACGAATGCCGGTAAGCAAAACTTTAAGACCAAAAATAAACATAATGCTCAGGCTGATCAACATGTTTATCCTGACCTCAAGGCTGCCGGTTTTGTAGCCTATCCATATACCTGCTCCTGCCATAACAAACTGTACCAGGAACATTATACCTGTATAATTAACTTTTCGAATTAATGGCTCAGCTGATAATACCAATCCTGCATTACTATAAACTATCCAGGAGTTGAAAACCAGGGCGAGGGCCAATATTACAATTTCGAAGTTATTCATCGCTTTGTAAAAACTATCAGGAAGAATAAACCATTGCAGTAATCACCTCAAGTTGCACCCGATCTGTTTCATCAAAGGAACTGAACGAGATACTATCGACATCCAGCACTGCCAGTATTTTCCCTTCAGCGTTGCGCACAGGCACTACAATCTCGGAATTGGATCGGGAATCACAAGCTATATGACCGGGAAATTTATGCACATCAGGCACTATTATACTTTTATCCTGTTTAACAGCAGCCAGGCAAACTCCTGTTCCCTGCAACACCTGGCAGGCTACCGGTCCCTGGTATGGACCTACAATCAGTATATCATCATGTACCTGGTAGAAACCGCACCAGAAAAAATAGTCGAACTTATGACTTAACA
>JBBQUX010000074.1:0-16665 GCA_038212135.1 Bacteroidales bacterium
CCAATGGCTGGTATCAGAGTAAAATGGTCGGCAGAAGCCAGAATAGATTTACTTGATATTTTGGATTTTTATATACTGCATTTCATTTAAGAGTTCAAAAATTAAAATGCAAAGTTCAAATGTCAAGAGTCAACACCCTAATCCCTAAATCCCAACCCCCAACCCCTCAATAAATGCTCCCTTTCACCCTCACCATCCTTGGCTCCAGCTCGGCCACCCCAACCACGGAACGCAATCCAACGGCTCAATTGCTGAGCCATGCCGAAAAATTATTCCTGATCGATTGTGGCGAAGGCACCCAGGTTTCGCTGCGCCGGATGCATATTCACTTTCAACGGATCAAGCATATATTTATCAGCCACTTGCATGGGGATCATTTTTATGGTCTGATTGGATTAATTTCGTCGATGCACCTGCTTGGGCGAACCAAACCATTGTTTATTTACGGTCCGCCAATGCTTAAAGAAATACTTGATCTGCAACTGAAAGCTTCACTCACAACTTTACTTTACCCGCTCGGATTCCGTGAAACACAGGCTGATAAAACGGAAGTGATCTTTGAGGATGAACGTATCAGCGTAAGTAGTTTTCCGATGCTGCACAGGATTCCAACAACAGGTTTTCTTTTTCAGGAAAAACCTTATGAAAGGAAGATCAGAAGAGATGTGATTGAATTACTGAAGATTCCGGTTCACCTGATTCCAAAAATTAAAGCCGGAGCAGACTATGTGGCTGAGGATGGAACCGTTCATGCGAATTCAATACTTACTGTTGATCCGCCTGCGCCACGGACGTATGCTTTTTGTTCGGATACGGCTTATTTTGAAGATATTATTCCGGTTATTAAAGGTGTGGATCTGTTGTATCATGAAACAACTTTTATGAATAACCGGGAGGCGAATGCTGCTGATAAGTTTCATTCCACAACCGGTCAGGCTGCAACCATGGCGATGAAAGCCGAAGTAAAACGATTACTGATAGGCCATTATTCAGCCCGTTACGATGACTTGCAACCCTTGCTGGATGAGGCACGCGTTGTATTTCCAGATACAGAACTGGCTGAAGATGGTAAGATTTTCGAGGTGTAGGCTACAATCCCAAATCTGCTGTTTATTCCTTGCTTACTTCGTAAATCATATCCAGCAGCCCACCCGTCTCTTTGTCGCCGCGAAGTTCCCAAAACATTACACCGGCCAGCTTTCGGTTCTTTGCATACTTTGTTTTCTGGTATGCTGAATGAAGATTATCGAAAGTGGCAAACGTTTTTGTGGATTCGTTATACGCATAGGGTGCTTTTGCGGTCTTATCCCAGTAATATAAATATCCTGATTTGGCACCGAAAGTTTCATCATAGTCCTTGTAAATAACGTAACCGCTAAATTTTCCTTTCTGGTAAAGGCCCTTGTTTTCAGCTTTCACTTCGGTAAACAACCGGGCATAAAACGCCATCCCGATCACTACTTTATTCAGAGGAACACCAACTGAGTCAAGATAGTTTACTGCAAAATCAACTGATTCGCTCTGTTGTGAAGTTGAATATAATGATGTAAGGTGACCCGTACGTGTGCTATAGCCATTTACCAGGTCATAGGTCATCACATTTACATAATTCAAAAGTGGCATTACTTTTTCCCATTCTACTGACCGGTCAAGGAAATCCTTGAAACCTCCTGCTGCAAAGCTTAGTTCATAATCGGGGCCTACAGCTTTTCGCAGGGTTTTGATCAGCGACGTGAAATTCTGTTTGTCCTCAGGCATATATTTATATCCCGGAACCGATGCAAGGGCTGGGTATTCCCAGTCGAGATCGAGGCCATCAGCCATAAAGGTTTTAAAAAGGTGCAATACCGATTGGGCAAATTCCTGGCGGCCGGTTTCGGTGTTAAAAACTTCACTGCAGGTCGTGCAACCGCCCCATCCACCCAGTGAAAGGATAATTTTAAGTCCGGGATTTGTTTTCTTCAAGGCCACAAGTTTTGTAATAGCAAGGCTGTCTTTGCTGTTGTCAACAACAAGTGTATTGTCCTTGAGATGCAGGAAACTATAAATGATATGGGTAAGCTGATCTGTTTTATAACTGGAAATATCATTTCCATCGCCCATATAATAGGAAATAATAACCATAGACTTTTCGGTATTCTGGCTGAAAGCCGAATTATTTGCGAAAGCAATTGCCAGCAGGAATGTAATGAAAATGCCTCTGAGAGAAGTTATTATATGCATTGAATAAAGTTTCGTTGAGTAAAAAATTAAAGATTAGTAAACCCTCAATCCCCAATCCGCAATCCGCAATCCGCAATCCGCAATCCCCAATCCGCAATCCTCAATCCCCAATCCGCAATCCTCAATCCGCAATCCGCAGTCCTCAATCCGCAGTCCGCAATCCGCAATCCCCAATCCTCAATCCTCAATCCGCAATCCGCAATCCGTAATCCAACATCCACATCAGTTAAAGCATCCTGACCTTAATGTTCCTGAATTTCACTCCGCTGCCATGGTTTTGCAGTCCTATATGTCCGGTTTTTGAGATTGCATATCCAGGATAATCCTTCCATTTGCTTTCGGCCAGTTTCTGTTTCCAATCAGGCGAATATGCCTGGAATTCAACTACTTTCATGCCATTTAGCCAGTATTCAACATGTCCTTTAGTATAGATGATGCGGGTTTGGTTCCATTCACCGACGGGTTTTAGAATTTTATCTTTCCTGGCGGGATACATGCCGTAATCGGCACCGGTTTGCTGCCAGTCTTCCAATCTTCCCGGCCAACCGGCATCATCAATAAGCTGGTATTCAGGTCCTGTTTCATAAGCTGCATGATACTGCTTTTCTTCCAGAACATGATAAAACACACCGCTGTTACCCGCTTTGCTGATGTTCCATTCGATGCTCAGTTCGAAATTTTCGAATTCAGCAATGGTAATAATATCTCCGGCTGTTTCGCTGCCGCCTTCCCCCTGGCAGACAAGTTCACCGTTGAGTGCACTCCAGCAACTGAAAACCTGGTCGCTGTTGAATCCTTTCCATCCGTTCAATGAATTTCCTTCAAAAAGCAATTGCCAGCCATTCATAATTTCTTTTTTTGTGATTGAATTTAATGATTGGTTACTTTTATCCTGAGCAAAAATAGCCAGTGAAAACAGGATAGCTGCTGAAAGTGCGAATAATTGTTTCATAGTGTAAAGATTGAACTTGTTTTGGCTTAAATGCTTTTTGTGAAATATGCTTTATATTCATCATATTCAGTAATTTACCCGTTGTCACAAGCGAATCAACATACTGATTATCTATTCGATGTACAATTTGCTTAGGTTTCAAAAATACAATAATATCAGGTTTCAGGAAAGCTAAAAATGCGGAAAATAATGAAAACGGATTTGAAAGACTGCGCTCCATTTTATGTTTTCATATTGAATAAATAATTTAATCAGGCAATAATCTGCATTCTGAAGATTCAGACTTAATATAATAGGATAAAAATAAATTACAAATATTGAGCAAGCGCAATCGTTTGCGACATCGATTCCATGAAAGAAATATCAGAAATGCCTAAAAAATAATAAGATAGGGTTTCATTAATCAATTTATTTTTCATAGATTTGTGATGTATTCGCTTTGAAAACTTAGTAAAGTATTTACTGAGCCAATAAGGACAACATGAATAAATATATAAAATGTCTTTGTAATTTAGTTCCTGAAATTCAAAAAAATAACTTTAATTCTTAAGTTGATTCCTATGAGAAAATATTTACAATCATCTTTCCGGAAAGTGTTTCAGATAATTTTCGCACTTCTGCTTGTGATCATAATGCAGATGTATAGCGGAATCGAAATTCAGGCCCAGATTTATGAGCCGGAAGGCCTGAATATGCCAGGTGCCTGGAACAGTTGGACCAATCCTCCAACCAATAACCTGGCCTTAGCCAGTGCTACGCAGGTTCCAGGTGGCAGGGTTACAAAAATTGTAGTTGGCACAACCCGCTGGCAAACAAGTTTTAGTGTAGCGGCTACCGGTGGGGATTTAGTTGGCGGAACTTATGACTGGCTTTTTACCAGCGGTTCATCGTCAAATTATTATCAGAATAAATGGTCGAATGTAACTGTTGCTATGAATACGCTTCAAACGTATGTGAAAGAAGGAGCTAACAACAATAATGTAACACTTATAAACAATAAATGGTACACTATGAACTGGGAAGATCTCGGATATCAGGATAGCCGGGCAATCTTCATGGAAACCAGTGCTCAACCTGTGAGTTTTTCATCTGTTTCGGTTCCGGGTTCGGTTAATGTAAATAGTCCGGTAACCATTACGGTTACTACTTCGGCAGCAAAAAGCTCCGAAGAGATTATTTATCTCCGGTATACAACCGATGCCTGGGTTACTACTTCTATCCTAACAGTCGGTATGACAGGAAACACTGGCACAGCTCTTATTCCCGGACAAACTGCGGGAACCACTGTAAGCTATTATGTCCTTTCTTCAACAATTGCGGGTCTAACCGCTGATTTTGACCTGAGCACTCTAAAATTGTTGAATAACAATGCATTAAACTATTCCTATATAGTTGCTCCTCCAACTCCTGCTATAACCTGGGCTAACCTTCAATTTCCGGCAAGTGGGGCAATAGAAACGGGTTCGGTTTTCGAAGTTTTCGGACAGGCACTTATTCCCGGCATTACCGGTCAACCAACAGTTGCTACTGGGTTGCAGGCATGGGTTGGATACAGCACAACCAATACAAATCCGGATACCTGGACAAACTGGATTCCAGCAATATACAATCAGGCCGTAGGTAATAACGATGAGTTTAAAGCTGACCTGGGAACACCCATAACCACACCTGGAAGCTATTATTATGCCACACGTTTCCAGTTAAATACCGATCCTTTCGTCTATGGAGGGTACAACGGAGGTTTTTGGGATGGTACTACGAATGTAAGTGGTACGCTTACTGTTACCGATCCCATTCCTGATCCGGATTTTGACTGGGTAAACCTGCAATTTCCGGGCACGGGAACTATAGAGACACAGCAGGATTACCAGGTTTTCGCACAGGCTTTTATACAGGGAGTTACAGGCCAGGTTACACCTGCAGCCGGTGTTCAGTCGTGGATTGGATACAGTACAACAAACTCAAATCCTGCCACCTGGACAAACTGGATCCCCGCTCCATATAGCGGGCCGGTTGGTAATAATGATGAATTCAGTTCAAATCTTGGGACACAGCTTTCAACACCAGGAACTTATTACTACGCGAGTCGTTTCCAACTCACTACCGGTAATTATTACTATGGTGGATATTCATCCACAGGCGGGGGATTTTGGGATGGTGCAACCAATATTTCAGGTGTGGTTGTAGTAACTGAACCCAATTCAGGAATTGACTGGGCCAATCTGCAATTTCCCGGAAGTGATACAATTGTTATATCAGAGAATTTTGAAGTATATGCCCGGGCTTACATAAATGGAGTTACAGGGCAACCGACGCCTGCACCTGGCTTACAGGCATGGATAGGGTACAGTTCTTCTGATTCTGATCCGGCATCATGGACAAACTGGATACCAGCGGATTATAATGTTGCAGCCGGCAATAACGATGAGTTTAAAGCCAATATCGGTCCAGAGTTTACAATTCCAGGAACTTATTTTTATGCCAGCAGGTTTCAATTGAATACAGGAGCTTATGTTTACGGAGGTTACAATGCAACTGGTGGTGGTTTCTGGGACGGAGTGAACATTGTATCAGGAATTTTGACTGTTACAGAACCTGCGGCAACCTACCCCGTGCTTTTTACTATAATTGACGGAACTCTGAACAATACCAACATCAAATTCAAAGGTGAAATGACTGCCTGGGATACCATTAGTATGGTTCAGAACAACCATACCTGGACATTGACTCTTGACCTGGCACCAGGAACTTATGAATGGGGCGCCATTGAAGATAACGGAAGTGCAAACGGCATCTGGCTGATTGCAGGTACAAACCTTGTTGTTACAGTGGATGTTGCAGGAAGTGTTTCCGGGACAGTGACTTACACAACACTCATTACCGGCATTGATGAAAGTCCGGTTCAAGTCGGAGTATATCCGAATCCAACCAAAGATATCTTATTCATGAATCTGCCAGCTGAAGCAAAAGTTCGTCTCTCAGATATGCAAGGTAAATTACTTATCCAAAAGGAAACCCGTAACAGGCAGGAACAACTTGATTTATCTGGTTACAAGACCGGGATATATATTCTTGATATTCAATCTGCTGCAGGAACAATGCATTTTACGATTATCAGGAAATAAAATACAATTACCGGCTTTCATTTTAAGAATTGGCTTGGATTTAATTGATTTACACTTTGATTTCCAGATATGAAATCCCTGGAAATGAAATTTCAAATTTATTAATGTTGATTTATTTTGATTGAGGTTGAGGGATTGGATGTTCCGGCAGATAGTTTCTGCCGGACATTCAATTTTTAAAACTAAATGCAACAAAGTCCTGATCATGCTCAATAACTTTTAAAAAATTCGTTGAAAACAATGAGTATTTATAAGAATATCGTATTTACAAGCCCTTTTTCACAACAGTTTAAAAGTAGTAACATCTGGAAATCAAGTTCTCTGCTTTTTTTTATTTCTTTTTGTATTTTAACATCCAAAGCGCAGATATTTCAGCCCGACGGTTTGCGAATGCCCGGCACATGGAACAACTGGACCAACACAACCGGTATGGGAGGGGATTTTGATTTGCAGAAATCAACTGAAGGAACTGACAGGTGGACTACAACGTTTCAATATACAGGTGTCGGCGGTAGCAATACTTTTAAATTTGTAAGTACTTCATTCAGTGATCCGTGGGGTAACCAATGGGCAGGGAATACAGCCGTTGTGCTGAATGCTTTCAACAACTTTGTTTACGGAATGCCCTCAAATACTGACAACAACGTAACACTCACAAATAGCAAGTGGTATACTGTTGTTTTTGAGGATCTCGGTTATGCCAACACCCGGGCCGTTTTTTCGGAAACTTCTGCACAACCTGTTACAATAACGAATGTGCAGCAATCGCCGGTGATGGTGACCCATATGGTTCCGGTGCAGGTCAGTGCCGGATTATCATCCATTCCGTCTTCTGATGAGAAGTTTTATATGCGGTATTCAGTCGATGGCTGGCAATCGGCTGTGATCGTGCAACTGAACATTACAGGCAATTCTGTTAACGTAGCCATTCCCGGGCAGTCCTCATCAACAGTAGTTGATTATTACATTTTCAGCAGTGTTTTCAGCAACCCGGCTTCTGATACCGACCTGTTGACGCTAAGGAAAAACAACAACAACGGAAACAATTATTCTTATACGGTCGACCAGGTAATCGAATGTGGTTCACAACTCAGCCTGGTAAGCAGCGAGCCTGTTTTTCCTCTCGAAAGTTCAGCCCTTACAATCTATTTCAATGCTGCTTTTGGAAATGGCGGATTACTGAATTACGAAGGAGATGTATATGCTCATGCAGGGGTTATTACAAATCTTAGTGTAAATTCAACAGATTGGAAATACGTAAAAACACAATGGGGCGAAAACACTTCTGAGACAAAACTTACCAGGATCGACAGCAATTTTTATAGCATTACCATCACTAATATCCGCAGCTATTTCGGTGTGCCTGCTTCTGAGCAAATTAAAAAATTAGCCTTCGTTTTCCGGAGTGATATTGAGCAGCCCGGCGGATATTATCTCGAACATAAAAATGCCGATGGCTCAGATATTATGGTCGATGTTTACCCTTTGGTATTGAATGTTAAAATTCTCAAACCATCGAGGAAAGAACCGCTTGTGAGCCCAAATGCTGTTTTACCGGTATGTGTCGAAGCACTTCAGAATAGCCTTGTAAAATTGTACCTTGATGATGAGTTACTGACTGAGAGTGCCACAACGTCAATTACATACCCACTTGTAGCTCAATCATTAGTTCCTGGTGCTCACTGGATTAAAGCTATAGCTATTGGAACTACGGGACAGGTGCGCGACTCGGTTCAGATCTACCTTCGTGGCCCGGTTGTGGTCGAAGAGTTACCGGCTGGTGTTAAAAATGGGATAAATTATATTAATAACAATTCTGTTACTCTTGTACTAAACGATGCTGCCGGGCTGAAAAATTTTGTGTTTGCAATAGGTGAATTCAGTAATTGGCTGCCAAACGATCAGAATTATATGAAAAGAACTCCCGATGGAAAGTATTACTGGGTTACGCTGAGTGGACTACAATCGGGTAAGGAATATACTTACCAGTATTTTATCGATGGGAAACTGAAAATTGCCGATGCGTATTGCGATAAAATCCTTGATCCATGGAATGACCGCTGGATTCCAACAACAACATACCCTTCGATAAAACCCTATCCTTTTGACCAGACAATCGGAATTGTAAGCGTTTTTCAAACCAGCAAACCTGCTTTTCAATGGGAAGTTCCAGATTTTACGCCTGCTGCTGTAAATGGAACTCAATCGGATCTGTTTATTTATGAATTACTTGTCCGCGATTTCGTAGAAACACGAAGTATGAATGAAGTAAAAACGAAGCTGGATTACCTGGAGGAATTAGGTGTAAATGCAGTTCAATTAATGCCGGTTATTGAATTTGACGGCAACGAAAGCTGGGGCTATGCGCCCAATTTCTATTTTGCTCCCGACAAATACTATGGCACTCCACAGACCTACAAGCAGTTTATTGACGAATGCCATAAACGTGGCATAGCCGTGATTCTGGATATTGTGCCTAACCATGCTTTTGGCCAATGTCCTATGGTTCAGATGTATTTTGATGCCAATGCAGGCGAAAACGGACAACCTACGGCATCAAATCCCTGGTTTAATCAGCAGGCAACACATCCTTTCAGCGTAGGGTATGATTTTAATCACGAAAGTACATCGACACGCCAGTTTTTCAAAGATGTTTTCAATTACTGGATTACCGAATACAAGGTGGATGGATTCAGGATTGATCTCTCGAAAGGTCTTACCCAGAAAAATACAGGCAACGATATTGGTGCCTGGAGTGCTTACGACCAAAGCCGGATAAATATAATTACCGATTACTACAACTATATAAAATCGGTAAATCCTGATACCTATGTAATCCTTGAGCATCTTGCCCAAAATGAAGAGGAAACCCTTCTGGCAAATACAGGTTTACTGCTGTGGAGTGCCATGCAAAACCAATACAAGCAGGTTGCTATTGGCTGGCAGGAAAATTCGGATGTTTCGTGGGCGCACCATGCTTCACGTAGCTGGAATTACCCCAATCTCGTCGATTATATGGATAATCACGATGAAGAGCGGCTTATGTTCGATAACCTTTCATATGGCAATGCATCCGGATCGTATAATATTAAAGATACGCTCACTGCACTCGCACGTATGGAAATGGCAGCGGTACAATTCTTCGGTGTTCCCGGTCCAAAAATGATGTATGAATTTACAGAAACCGGATACGATTACAGCATTTTCTTTAATGGTGACAGGGTTGCTTCGAAGCCGGTACGCTGGGATTATATGGACCAGCCTGCTCGGGAGCATTTGAACCGTGTGATAGGAGCAATGGCAGTTTTGCGCAAAAGCGATGCATTCCGCTTTGGGAGTTTTAACAAGGACCTGGGAGGTTTGGGCAAACGCATGTGGGTAACACATAGCAGTATGGATGTTGTGGTGGCTCTGAATATGGGCGTTACAGGTTTCGATATGACGCCCGGATTTACAAAAAACGGCACCTGGTACGATTATTTTAGCGGCGAATCTATTCATGTTACCAACGCTTCAGGGCAAACATTGTATTTTAACCCAGGTGATTACAAAGTTTATACTTCTGTTGCCTTACCAAAGCCGTTTCATACACTATCGGTCAAAGTGGTTGATAATGAATCGGGTGTTGTGATTCCGGGAGCAACTGTGAATTTGAGTGGTGCTGGCAACAGGCTTACAGATGTTGCAGGAACGGCCTCATTTATTTCATTGCCAAAGTCAGTGGTTGTTACCGCGACAAAATTTGGATGGATTAAGAAATCTGAAACTGCAACTGTCGCTTCTGCAATGGAAGTTACTATACGGATGATTAAAGATGAAAGTGCAATCGGGGAAAAGGAAACTGATGATGGGCTACGGGTCTTTCCAAATCCGACAAATGGTATAATTACTATTGAAACAAAGGAGCCGGGAACAGTGCAGCTTTATAATCTCGAAGGCAAGCTATTGCTTTATAATAAGCTTGTAAATTATTCGGGAATGTTTGATTTATCAACTTTCAAAAAAGGAGTGTTTATTATACGATTTGAGGGGGCGAATGAAAGATATTACAGGAAAATTGTAATTCAATAATTAATAGGAAGTTTCTCGTTAAATCTCCATCAAATCGCTAAGTACCACCGAAGCACAGAAACATCCGAATACTGCCGGCATGTAAGAAATAGTTCCAACATTGGATTTTTTATTCGATTCGCCTTCCTGCAAAATTACTGAACTCCGATCGACAACTTCGGGCGAAAATATCACCTTTATTCCTTTCCACACACCCATTTTATGCAGACGTTTGCGTATGTAATAAGCTAGCTTACAGTTATATGAATCATTAATGTCAGCAATTGTAACCTGAGTTGGATCAAATTTGCCTCCTGCACCCATCGAACTTACTACCGGCAATCCCAGGCGCACACAATGAAACAGGAAGAAAACCTTAGGTGAAAGCGTGTCAATAGCATCCACAACATAATCATAGCCTTGCTCCAGAATTTCAATGGTTCGGTCATCTTTCATGTATTCGTTTATCACCGTGAGCTGAAGATCGGGATTTATATCCAGGAGCCGCTGTCTCATTACTTCTGCTTTTGCTATTCCTTCAGTGCTTTTCAATGCTGCAAGCTGACGATTCCGGTTGCTGGAATGAACGGTATCACCATCAATTATAGACATTTTCCCGATGCCTGCACGACAGATCTGCTCGGCAGCCATAGCACCTACACCACCCAGCCCTGCAATAAGTACATGCTTTTCGCGTAAAAGCTTTATTTTTTCAGAACCTATAAGAAGCTCAGTGCGGCTTAGCCATAGTGGAATCGTCATTTCGGAAATAATTCAAACAGGATGCGAAGATAAGCAAGGCACTTGACATTTCAGGAAGGTGTCTGACATTCACCCTTGAAAATATCCCTTTACTATTTCAAATTTGAGTAAGGGTGAAGTGTCTGCACACCTTCCGGGGTATTCTAATGATTTGATCAAATCAGGATATTGAAACGAAATAATCCAAACTGTGATTCGATTTCGCATTGCCGTGGGTAAAAGTATCTGGAATCAATATTTTTAACCGCAATTTAGTTTTATCACATTGTCTATGTTAGATATTTTAAGATACTGAATTTTAGTGTTATAATCGGATTCTGGTATCAATTTGTGGTATCGTTTTGGATAGAATTAGAAACTTTATAAACCCACCACCCGCATTTTTTTCTTAAATTTACACACTTTTACAGAAAAGTATTCTAGAAAACCGGTCATGATTGAAATGGTTTATGTGAGTTGGATCGTTACACTTCTGGTAATTTTTATGCTCTTTTTTCTCCCATCCAGGTTCAAAGCCTATTTTGCTGCCCTGGCAGTGGTGATTAATTCCCTTATTACTTCGTGGTTAGCTTTTCCTGCCTTGGGCGGACAAACCGTCGAATTAACGGTATTTGCCGGAACTTTTATGGGCGATGTTTCCATTCGTATCGATGCATTATCGGCCTGGTTTATCCTGATCATAAACTTTACATCCATTACCGGAGTTTTTTATGGCATTGGTTACCTGAAAGCGTACGAGAATACCAATACAAAATTAACCTTGCATTGGGCACTTTTTATCATGTTTCACCTGTCGATGGTGTGGGTTTGCCAGTTGCAGAATGGTTTTGCATTTTTACTCGCCTGGGAAGTGATGTCGCTCACATCCATGCTACTCGTAATCTTCGACCATCATAAACATCAGACCTTGAAAGCCGGGATTAATTACCTGGTGCAAATGCATATAAGTGTTGTATTCCTGACAATTGGATTTCTCTGGATTTTTAGCACCGCGGGTTCTTTTAGTTTTGAAGCCATGCGCAGCTTCTTTCAAACAAACAATAATATCTGGCTTTTCCTGGTGTTTTTCGTCGGGTTTGGACTGAAAGCCGGTTTCATCCCCTTGCATAGCTGGTTGCCTCACGCCCACCCGGCAGCACCTTCGCATATATCGGGTGTTATGTCGGGTGTAATTGTAAAACTTGGCATTTATGGTATTTTCAGAATTATAACTTTTCTGAATTCTGAATTTATAATAATTGGCGAAATCATCCTTTCAATTTCCATTCTCACTGGTGTTTACGGTATACTCAATGCCTCTGTTCATCGCGATTTCAAGCGTATGCTGGCCTATTGCACCATCGAAAATATCGGCATTATTGGAATTGGAATTGGCATCGGCCTGATCGGCATCGGTAATGGTTCCCCGGTTATGTATTTCTTAGGATTTGGAGGTGCTCTGTTGCATGTGCTGAATCATTCATTATTTAAATCATTGCTGTTTTATTCAGCAGGTTCCGTGTATCAGCAAACGCATACCCGTAATATGGAGAAATTAGGCGGTCTGATAAAATCAATGCCCAAAACGGCACTCACATTCCTTATCGGCGCTATTGCCATCGGCGGGCTTCCGCCACTTAACGGATTCGTTTCTGAATTTATAATCTACATCGGGCTTATCGAAGGCATTCGTTCCAACAGCATCAGCCAGATCATACTTTTTGTGCTTTCATTAGCAGGGATGAGTATTATAGGCGGCTTGTCGGTACATACGTTCACCAAAGCATTCGGAACCATTTTTCTTGGTCAGAAACGAACTGAATTTAAGCACAAACCTCGCGAAGTATCAGGATTAATGCTTGTGCCTCAGTATTTTATAATTGCAATTATGTTGAGTATAGCTTTCATACCCCAATTTTATATCGGAATTGTCGGGAATGCACTTACGGCAATGAGTTTTTTTAATGCGGATACCATCATTTTTGCTACCTACGCCCATACACTCAGCACCATTAGTTTGTATTCGTTACTTCTTATTGCAATTGCTGCCGCTATCTGGCTGCTGCGATCAAACGTTTTGAAACATCACATTCAACGTATTGATGCTACCTGGGGATGCGGTTATGCTGCACCTACCAGCCGGTTGCAATACACAGGAAAATCCTTTTCAAAGCCATTGGGTAAAATTTTTAACTACTTTCTGATTGAAAGTAAACACTTCGAAGAGTTGAAACCAAATGAAATATTTCCGGTAAAACGGGATTATTATTCACATTATCATGATTTCTTTGAACACAAACTGATTGATCCTGTTGTTTCGCGATTGAACTTTTCGGCCAACTACTTCAGCTTTATACAGAATGGACGCGTACAATCGTACGTGTTGTATGGCATCGTTTTTATCCTTGCCATATTTATCCTCACCGTATTTAACATCGTGTCATGAACCTGGTAATAGCATTTTTGCTTGTACCTTTTGGCGGTATGCTTTTTATTCCTTTTCTGAAAGTGAGTAGAATTGGAATACTTGCTTTTGCCTTGCTTTTTATAAATACTTTAATATCAGGATATTTTGCGGTACAAAGCCTGATAGGAGAGGCAATAATTTTCAGTTTTCCTGGAAGTTTTATTACAGGTGAAATTCCTATACGGATTGATGCTTTATCCTCATGGTTTATTATGATTATAAACCTGGTATTTCTGACGGGTGGTTTTTATGGCCTGTTTTATATGAAAGCCTACAGAGAGCAACGGAATAACCTGGCCTTACACAGCATAGCATTTTTATTTCAATATACTGCAATGGTCAGTATTTGCGTGATTCAGAATAGTTTTGTATTTCTGCTTGCCTGGGAAATTATGGCACTAACTTCTTTTTTGGTCATCATATTCGATCACGAGCATTTAGCAACCGTAAAGGCAGGGATTAATTACCTGATACAAGCCCATTTTTCCATCATTTTCCTGATAATGGGTTTTATATGGGTGGCTTCTAAAACCGGGAGTTATGATTTCCAGGCTATTACATCGTATTCTGCATCCATCTCAGAACAAGCTTCGCTGATGTTGTTCCTGTTTTTCTTCATCGGTTTTGCAATTAAAGCCGGATTTGTTCCTTTTCATACCTGGCTTCCTTATGCGCATCCGGCTTCTCCTTCGCATGTGTCGGGAATCATGTCGGGAGTGATTATAAAAGTTGGTATCTTCGGTATTCTGAGGATGTTGCTGATTATCAAAACGGATTATGTAACAGTTGGATATATTATTTTAATTATTTCGCTGGTTTCGGGATTGTATGGTGTAATGCTTGCCATCATTCAGCATAACCTCAAAAAGCTGCTCGCCTATCACAGCATCGAAAATATAGGAATCATTGGAATTGGAATCGGAATCGGCAGCATAGGTTTAGGAACCGGAAACCAGGTTTTAGCTACCTTGGGTTTTGCCGGCGCGTTGTTGCATACGCTCAATCATGCCTTGTTCAAATCCTTGTTGTTTTACACCGCCGGAAATGTTTACCAGGCAACTCATACTCTCGATATTGAGAAACTTGGCGGACTTATAAAGAAGATGCCTCAAACGGCTTTGCTTTTCCTCATTGCAGCTATTGCCATCAGTGGTATTCCGCCTTTCAATGGTTTTGTTTCGGAGTTTATCATTTATATAGGTGTTTACAACTGGTTGTCGGATGCCACATTGGTTTCACTGCTGGCTGCCGTTTTTACAACTTCCGGATTAGCTATGATCGGGGGCCTCGCGATGCTATGTTTTACAAAAGCTTTTGGAATTGTTTTCCTGGGAACTGCAAGAAGCGAACTTCCACTATCGTGCAAAGAAGTACCTTTTATACAGCTTATTCCATTGTATTTGCTGGCAGGAATGATTATATTGATTGGCTTGTTTCCTATCGTATTTATCAGCCTTTTATCGCATCCGGTCAGCCTTTTTACCGGCACGGTTGGCTTTGGCTTACATCCTGCACAAGTAAATGCTTTTAAATCATTACAACCTGTGAGCTGGGCTTCGTGGATGCTTATTCTGCTAATAATCAGTATTTTTATGATCAGGCGATTTGCATTGAGTCATCGAAAAATTTCGACTGGCGCAACCTGGGGATGTGGTTATGATGCAGGCACATCAAAAATTCAATATACAGCCGGGTCGTTTGTGCGGACATACAGCAAGTTGTTCGCGCCGTTTTTACAAATAGGGAAACGTGAAGACGAAGTTCATGGTATATTCCCCGCGAAAGCGCACTATCATACACATCCTTATGACAAAGTGGAGAGATGGCTGATTGACGAACCTTTGAAACTCAACAAATCATTCATGGGACGCTTTATTTTTCTTCATAACGGTAAACTCCAGTTTTACATTCTGTACGGGGTTATTTTCATACTTGCGGTTATAAGCATACCGCTTATTTATGAGAACATCAACTTATTCATCGGCTTTTTAAAACAATTATAACATGCTGAGTGTACTCTTAATAGTAATAGCGGCTATCTTTTTTACGGGCATCATCATCCGTGCAAAGAGCCTTGCTTCGGGTCGCAAAGGGCCGCTTATCATGCAGCCGGTACTGGATGTTATCCGCTTGTTCCGCAAAGGCGCAGTATACAGCGAGACCACCAGCTTCGTTTTCCAGATTGCTCCTACGATTTACTTCTCGTCGGTGGTAATGGCAATGCTGGTTGTGCCTTTTGGTCAATCGCGTGGGGTGCTGAGTTTTAACGGCGACTTTATCTTTTTCGCCTATGTGTTGGCTTTAGGAAAGTTTTTCAGCATCATTGCAGCCATGGATACCGGAAGCAGTTTCGAAGGCATGGGAGCCAGCCGTGAGGCTTTATATTCGATGTTTGCTGAGCCTGCATTCTTTATTCTGATGGGATCGCTGGCACTTTTATCAGGTCATACTTCGTTTCAGGAAATATTTGCAGCACTTCATATTGGCTCGCAGATCAGTTATGCACTGGCAGCCCTGGCAACGTTTGTTTTGCTGATGATCGCCATGATCGAAAGCAGCCGTATGCCGATCGACGATCCTAAAACCCACCTTGAACTAACTATGATTCACGAAGTTATGATTTTGGATAACAGCGGTTTCGATCTTGGTTTGATATTCACAGCCGGCTACCTGAAGTTTGCCATCTATGGCGCACTGATCGTTAACCTTTTTATTGGTGTAATCCCTTATGAGTATGCAATTCCTTCGTTTTTTGCCATTCAGTTTGTGATGGCAGTTTCTATTGGCCTAATTGAATCGTTTATGGCCCGTTTCAGGATGAGCCACAATCCGCAGTTTATTGTAGCACTTACCTCGGTGAGCCTGCTTATTTTCTTCGGAGTGCTTCTGATACTTCAAAAATTCATGTAAAATAAGTTAATACAGTTTGATACCATGATACATGTACTTTTAATTACTTTTCTTATCACACTTTTTTATATGGCCATTGCCAACAGGCTGATGACTTATATTAAAGTACTGGCTCTGCAGGGTGTACTGCTTTTTTTCGTGGTATTTATTCAGCTGAATGAAATCAATACTCTCAACCTGGTGCTTATCATGCTCGA
>JBBQUX010000075.1:0-16333 GCA_038212135.1 Bacteroidales bacterium
GCTTTCTTTTTTTTAGTGTGAAACAGATGGGGTTGGCAGCCCCCCGTTCTAATTTTTATTTCATTTATTCAATAGCAACCATAATGGGTTGTTTTATTATGATTATTCTGAGTTTCACTTTAAGTGATACTTTACGTTAAATATAGGAGATGTTAAAAAGAACAATTATGGGTTAAGTGGTTTGTCTTTTTTTAGGCATTTATTAATTTGTTTATCCTTTTTGTAATCAATAACTAACCAACAATAGTAAAAAAATCGAAAATCATAAATTGATCACACTTCAAAGGTATAAACAAAATTTATTAAAATGCAAGAGGGGGGGGGGATTTATAAAAAGTTATTAACAATAAAAATTGCTAAGCTTATGCTAATTAGCATGTTATATGCAATACTATTTTGCAACACATAAAACAGATGTGTTGGAGTCAATTTTAATATCGTGAATATCAATAGCATCAAGGCTTACGCCAGAGTATCGTTAAACCGGCATCTCCTTAATACGTTTTATTACTTAATCCAAAAAAACGAAAAGGTCATACCAAGTATGGTTATTTATAACGAATCTATACAACAATCTGCAAATATTTATTTGTAAATGGTAAGCAGTTGCGGATATTAACTGTCCAGTATTTTTAGTACATAGTATCGCACCCTTACTTTTTGTTGATATTCAGACAAAAAAAATGTTCTCTTTCCTAAATCGCCTTTACCAGAAAGTAATTTTTCTTTCCTTTTTGAGCCAATATATATTTGTTATTGAGCAAAAAGGATGTACCAACAACCGATTCTTCCACGGCTTTCTCCTTATTCACCTGCACACCACCTTCTTTCAACATACGGCGGGCTTCGCCTTTGGAGGCGAAAATACCGGTTTTCTCCGAAAGGAAATCCACCATTCCAATGCCTGCCTCCAGCTCTGCCCGGCTGATTTCGCTTTGTGGAACGCCCTCGAATACTCCTAACAGGGTTTTTTCATCAAGCATACGAAGGGTTTCAGTGGTGCCTTTCCCAAAAAGTATTTCTGAAGCCTGCACCGCCTGGTCGTATTCGGCCTGGCCATGAACACGCAGAGTAAGATCCTTCGCCAGTGCTTTCTGTAAGGTGCGGAGGTGCGGTGTCTGGGAGTGTTCGAGTTCCATGGCTTCTATTTCCTGCTGGCTGAACAGGGTGAAAATACGGATATAGCGTTTGGAATCTTCATCGCTGCAATTGAGCCAGAACTGGTAAAATGCATATGGCGAAGTCTTTTCAGGATCGAGCCAGATGTTTCCTTTTTCGGTTTTACCGAATTTGCCTCCGTCGGCCTTGGTAATCAGCGGACAGGTCAGCGCAAATGCTTCACCACCTGATTTGCGGCGGATAAGCTCAGTGCCAGTGGTTATATTTCCCCATTGGTCGCTGCCACCCATTTGAAGCTTACAGTTTTTGGTATCGTAAAGATGCAGGAAATCGTATCCCTGAACTAGTTGGTAGGTAAACTCAGTAAACGAAATGCCGGTTTCGAGGCGTTTTTTTACCGAATCCTTGGCCATCATATAATTGACGGTGAGGTGTTTGCCCACATCACGGAGGAATCCAAGGAATGAAAATTCCTTCATCCAGTCGTAGTTGTTTACAATTTCGGCATGGTTAGGTTTTGAGGTATCAAAATCAAGAAATTTCAACAATTGCTCTTTGATACATTCCTGGTTATGGCGAAGTAATTCCTCACTTAAGAGGTTGCGTTCCTCGCTTTTACCCGACGGATCACCTATCATTCCGGTTGCTCCGCCAACCAATGCAAGCGGTTTATGTCCGCCAAGCTGCAGGTGTTTCAGCATCATGATTGAAACCAGGTGGCCGATATGCAGTGAGTCGGCAGTAGGGTCGATGCCCACATAAGCCGTGGTCATTTCTTTTTCAATCTGCTCAGCGGTGCCGGGCATTACATCGTGTATCATCCCGCGCCAGCGCAGTTCGTCAACAAAATTCATAAAATCATTTTTGGGGTGCAAAGTTAGCAAAACAATCGATTGGCATAGTTGCCGCCCCAAAAGTGATTCGAAAAACTGCTTATCACAAAAAGTATTTCTTTATCCACATTTTAAATAGCGGATCGCTGATTTCAATCGTCTTACCTGATACATCAATAATTTCTTTGTTTTCGAGGGCAACCTGCATTTTTTTTATATTTCCGGGAGTGCCGAGTGTATATTTCTTTACTACTTCAAAAGCACTCAGATTTTTTTCACCATCAGCAACTGCTTTAAGGTAATTCAGCTGGTAGTTTGTGAGAGAATCAGCCTCCCTTTGATAAAGAATGGCTTGCTGGTTCAGAATATCTTCACAGGCCTGGTCAATAGTATCTGAAGAACATTCCGTTTCAGTTAGGTTCCAGCATTGGTATGATAAAAACTGGACATAATAGGGGTGTTTTTCCATCATCACCGGAATAAGAGCTGCATTTTCTGCAGTGATCGTTTTTCCGGTCACCTGAAAACTGTCAACTATAAAGGGCACCCAGTATTCTTCTTCAATCTTTTTCAGCATCATTAAGTCGCCGAAACGGTAAAAAGGCATTTTAGGACTTTGAAATAATTCGGTCATCATATGCCTTTTACTACCATAAATCACATAACAGGCTTGTTTGTGATGTTGCCAGTAAGACCTTAATTGTTTTTGGAAAGCAAGTGGCTGGTTGAAAAACGAGATATTCTGAAATTCATCAATACAAACTACAACCCTTATATTCTTGTCAATGGCAATTTTTTCAGGCAGTTCAAGGATTTCCTCCGGCGACTGTTTCAGGGATGTGATGTCGAATGAAATAGTAAAATCATGCAATGGATCATCGCCAATACTGAAACGGGGAACCAGATTTTTAATAAATTTCTGACCAGTTTCAATCCATTCTTCCCACTTGGTTGATGTTGACTTTATTATTTGTATGGCTAATTTCTGATAGAATTCATCCTCAGTCCGGATATTGAAAAGATCAATAAAACAAAATACTGTTTTCTTGTTTGTATTTTCTCGTGCAATCTGCGAAACCAAGGATGTTTTTCCCCAACGTCGCGGTGAAATAAGGATAGTATTCACCGCCGATTCAATATTTGCTTTCAGACGCCTGCGTTCAACTTCGCGGTCAATAAAAGATTCGCCGGAAATAACTTTTCCAAATTCAAACTTACTTTTCATAGCTCACTCTTTTATACAAAAGTACAATAAACTTCTCATTATACTACTTTGTAATATACTACTTTGTAATATACCATCTTGTATAGGGTATAAATAGTTTAATATCAATATAATACAGATGAATATTGCGAAAATAAAATCAATTAAAACGAGTAAAAAAGCCTACTTTCCAACCTTAAAGACCCATGCCCATTCGCAAGGTAATTCTGCAATTTTCACCGGAGTAAGATTAACAATCACTTTACCGCTTTCGTATTTCCAGGGCAGGTTGCCATTTCTGCCTAACATGCTTATTTCCGATCCAGCTACAGGTCTTTCAATATTCAGAGTAAGCTTGTTATCATCAGGCCATTCCAGAATAATGGCATACAGGTTTCCATTATTCATGGTGTAACAAAGCCGTGTAGCCTTCGATTTGTAAACAGCGTATAAACCGTTTCCTTTTGCAGTCTGCAAATTTGAAAACAAACAACTTACAGGAACTAATTCTTTGGCCTGCTGTGCCGACGACCACCACAGGTAAGCATGCGCATTCTGCTGCGTTTCGAAGTACTCCACTTTTATCTCATACTTTTTGCCGGGTTCGAGTTTGATGTGTCCTTCTTCCGCAACACTTTTTCCTGCTTCCATCACGTTGCTCTGGGTTCCTAAAAGTTCAGAATCCCACATATTTACAACCAGTTTCCCATCAATCCAGACTCTAATACCATCGTCAGCCTGTGCTTCGAAAACATACTCTTCACTATAGCGAGGCTCAATATAACCTGTCCAGGTAGCGGTAAAATTATCTTCCGTCACAGGTTTACCGGGGGAGTTCCGCACCCAATCGAAATTAATTTCCGGATCAATGCGCGTAAATTTTACTTCTTTTTCTTCCGTTGCTTTGGCGTACATGGTTGAACCATAAATCGCTTCCCCGTTAACTTTGAGCCATCCAGTTTGCAGCAGGCGTTCCTGCTGAAGCAATGGAATCTGACCATCGCAGTAAGACCCGACATTAATAGTGATTCCGCCTCCGTTAGCTACCGCTTTCACAAAAAAGTGTACCAGATCCTGTGGTGTCATATATGCTTCGAGCGATTCGTTGCGGTTAAGCCCGAACGAACGGCCCAACCCGCGTACTTCTGCCCAGGGACGGCTGCTCATGCTTAATCCGGAACTGTATTCCGGAGTCTTGTATCCGTAGTCAGCTCCGTCGCCCCAACGATCGTTTACAATATAGCTTCATCTCCGACAAGGTTATAGTACCAGGCTATCAGTTCAGCTGAATGCCAGGTAGTGGCCGGATGATCCCATTCTCCATCCGAAAAAATAAGGCTGGGCTTGTATGTGGAAACCAGTTCTTTAAATTGCGGAATCATATGTTCGTCCACATATCGGGTAACCATTTCGGGCTTATCGGTTCCCCAGCGGTAGAGTGGGTTGTTCCATTCGGGCAACGAATAATATGAATAGCGAATGACAATATGTTGGTAAGTTTTGCTGTTAAAGCCTCTACATTGAAATAAGAAAGCAAGGTCTCCTGGCCCGGAGTGGTAAGCGATTAAAAAATTCATAGTTTTGCAGCATGATACTTGTAACCGGAGGAACAGGATTGGTAGGAACCTACCTTTTGTATGAACTTACACGAAAAGGACTGAAGGTTAAGGCTCTATTGCGCCCTGGATCAAAACCTTATGAAACAGGGAAGATTTTTAATTGCCTTTTATCCGGAAACGAACAACATCTGATCGGGCAGGTCGAATGGGTTGAAGGCGATGTTCTGGATCCTTTCTCGTTGCATCAGGCCATGCAGGGTGTTGAGTATGTTTATCATTGCGCGGCACTTATTTCGTTCGATCCCCGCATGTTGAAGAAAATGCTGGAGGTGAACATAGAAGGAACCGCCAATGTTGTTAATGCCTGCCTCGAAAACGGAGTAAAAAAACTTTGTTATGTGAGTTCTATTGCCTCGCTTGGCCAGGCCGAAAAGGGCGAAATTATTGATGAGAATGCCAGGTGGAAAACTTCGCGAAACAACAGCGGGTATGCCATCAGCAAATACGGTGGTGAGCGTGAAATATGGCGTGGTATCGAAGAAGGCCTGAATGCAGTTATAGTTAACCCATCGGTAATTATTGGTGCCGGATGCCACCGGAAAGCCACCAATAAACTGTTTCACAGTATCCGAAATTTTCTCCCCTTTTATACCGAGGGAATAAACGGGTATGTTGATGTCCGCGATGTTGTTCGGGCAATGATAATTTTAATGGAAAGCAATATCAGCGGCGAGCGGTTTGTTCTTAATTCTGAAAACCTGTCAATTCGGGATTTTTTTACAAAAGCTGCTGATATTCTTGGCAAATCCCGGCCCCGTTTAGCTCTGAACGAAACCATATTATCTGTCCTGGCAATGGCTGATGAGTTGCGTGGAAGAATTACCGGGAGCAGGCCATTGATTACCCGCGAAAACGTTCGTGCTTCTTTATCAAAATCATATTATTCGGCCGAAAAATTCAGTTCCGGGTTTAAATATTCATTTATTCCGATTGCCGATAGCTTGAAAGAAGCATTCCGAATTCTTGATGCTTTGAAAAAGTAAATAGTGCAGGATTTGATAAAATGGAAACTGCCGGATTTCTCCGGCAGTTTTTTGCTGTGTAGTGGCAAAGGGAAGTAGTCCAAGCGTTAAGTAGTACTTTTAAAAACCCTTGACCTGTTGGGCAGCATCAAAAGCAATAATGAAACATTACCGGCCCCACTCTTTCATCACTGTCCGGATGAAACCGGATTAACCAAAAACCAAAGTTAACCAAAAACCACTTTACTAACTTTGTTCATAGGTTTATAACTGTAAGGGGAAAAGGTAATACAACTAAATTTAAAAAAAATAAATCCTCGTTGATACACTAAGCTCATCTGGTTGTTTTTCAGACGAATATGGATATATGTTTTTTAATATTTTATTATCGGTAAAATTGCCAGGATGGTTTCGTTTTGGACGATTAACGCCGGGTAACATTGCCAGAAATAATAGTAGTTACTTTGCTATAACGGTAAACAATTGTAACAAAGGTTTTGACGAATTTGAAAAACTATTCTGCCCAAAATACACACACTGAAGGATGTTGATATTCCTTCGGGCAGAAGATTGACGCTTCTCAGTTTCAGATGAAACTACTGAGATACTGACGAAACAGAAATTGAAATGACAAAAAGGCTGTTTAAAATTGTTGTTTTTAACTTTCTGAAGGAGCGAGGGGGACAACCGGCAGGGGGCGATAGCCAGAATATTCACTCAAACATAAACCTCAATTCAGGATTCTTCCGTCTTCGGTCTCCCGTCTTCCGTCTCCCGTCTTCCGTCTTTCGTCTGCTGTCTCCCGTCTTCGGACTCCCGTCTTCCGTCTTCCGTCTTCGGACCTTTCCTTACCTAATTATACTGAAGTTGTAAGTTTAAACATAGGGCCTATATATATTCAATCACAACCGCCTCGCCGCGTTGAATCATCATCCCGTTCATCGCGAGGGAATCGAGGTCGTTCACGATTGGGTATACGGATATGGCAGCAATTTTATCGATACGTCGCATCAGTTGGTTAGTGAAGAATTTGCTGTTCATAATGGATCCCATAATTAGGATTGCATCCACGTTGCCTTCCAGTACGGTAGCCATAGCCCCGATTTCTTTAGCAATCTGGTAGGCCATAGCATCCATGATAAAGGTTGCCTGTTCGTCGCCTTCATCAATCATCGAAAGCACCTGGTTCAGTGATTTTGTGCCCAGGTATGCCTGTATTCCTCCTTGTTCGGTAACTAATTTCCTCATTTCTTCGCGGGTATATTTTCCGCTGTAGCAGAGGTCGATTACCTGCCCTACCGGCAGTCCTCCGGTACGTGTCATCGAAAATGGCCCATCACCGTCGAAAGCCTGGTTAACATCCACTACCTTGCCGCCGTGATGTGCGCCAACCGAAACACCGCCACTGCCGATATAGGCCACTATCAGGCTTAGCTCATCGTAACTGCGGTTTATGCTTTTAGCATACTCACGGGATACATTTTTATGGTTAAGCGCATGAAAAATAGAATTCCTTTCAATGGCCGGCAAGCCCGAAACCCTTGCTATGGGTTCCAATTCATCAACTACAACAGGGTCAGCCAGGTAAGCCTTGGCATCGGGTAGCATGGAGGCAATTTTATCGGCAATCAACCCCCCCAGGTTGGTAGCATGCATTCCCATAATCCCAACCCTCAGGTCGCGTTTCATAGCCTCATTCACCTGGTAAACACCTGATTTTAATGGTTTTATTAATCCTCCGCGAGCCATAACAATTGAAATGTCGCCGAAATCAATCTGGTTGTTTTTCAGCTCATCAAGGATCAGGCTGGTGCGGTAATCCAGTTCCTCTATAACATTCTGAAATCCTGCCAGTGATTCAGGTTTGTGTCGGATTGATTTCAGGAAAATCAGGCTGATATTTCGGTATACAGCTATTTTGGTGATGTCTACTTCCGGGTATATTACCAGGATATGTTTTGTTGACATGGGTATAAGTTTTTTAACGCTCAAATTTATTACTATTTCCTGAAAGTTTGGAGTGAGAGAGGAAGTATTGTGTGAAATTATGGGTTCCAGTATTTTGTTTCCGGTTTCCGGTTTCCGGTTTCCGGAAATCCCTAAGTATCTCCCTCGTCATCGCTATTATCCATGTGCTTATTAATAATATACCAGGTGACTCCGCGGCCAACGAAATACATTATCATAAGAAAAACAAATGGGTAATTGGAGATAACGCCGATATTCCCGGTATAATTGAGCAGGATTAAGAAAAGTCCTAAAACGGCTATTACGATCAAATCGGGTATTCTTTGCTTACTGAGCATAATTCGTTTTTTCAGGCAAACTTACAAAAAAGCAGGTTCTGTTTTTTGTGAATCAGGAAAAAGACAGCAGGAAGGCAGTTGGAGTTTTCTGGTATGCATAATTATTCTGGCTGTTTATAGGCTTCAGAAAATGATTGCTTCGCTGATTTTCTTTATTAGTGCAAAAGGTAAATAAGTACTCAAAAGAACCCGTTGGCAAAAGCTAACGGGTTTTTGTTAAAGGGGGAGTACTATTAACCTGACTAATTCGCCTTGGCCGTTACACTGCATTTGTATGTTACTTTTATAATGAATGGAACATCGCCCTGGTCAATGCTGCCGTGCCGTTAAGGATTAGTGTTAATGGTTTCAAGTCATTCAGAATGGCCTGAATATTTATAAATTGCCAGTTTTTAATGCCTATCGTAAGTTTAAAAAATTATCGTTTCTTTATCTTAAGTTAGTCAAAAAACAGGTAATTTCAAAGTGAATCCTCACCAAAGTTCATTTTTATGTTTAGGGTCACAGTTATTCTTTGCCTTTTCAATACAACGATATTGATTTTATATAACCGGACGAAGTACTTACCAGGCTTTTCATATTTAGAAAATATACATAAATTTTCGCATTTTCTTTTATAATTCACTACCTTTAAAACCTGAAACAATTATTGTTTCCTGCTTAAGGAATAAATAATCTTTCTTGATGCTGCATCACCCGTTTATTATTGCCCGCTTATCCGACTTGTCCTGTCTATTCGTACCTGTATTTTTCTTTTTAACTCCATATTTCTTGTATTGATTTCATTTCGAACTGTTGCTGCAGTATTGCTTACTATTTGCTTTTAACCATTTAACCATTTAATCTATAAATCTTATGAATTCTCCTTTTAGTACAGCTGTGAAAAGCTTAGCAATGATCCTGCCGTTCTTACTGGCAACATCGAAACCTGGTATTGCGCAACGAATTTCCATGCATCCCACCGAAATCATTTACCCGGTAGCACACGACATTTCTCCAAAACTGGTTGATATTCCTATTATTCAGCCCGATAGCAGCAAATCAAAAAAAGTGAAAATAGTCCCGAATCATCCCTTTTCCCCTGTTGAAGAAGGCTTTAATATTCTGGTTGATGCCAATGCAGGTCTTGATCCTGTTTTGCAAAGCGAAGCCGGCGATTATTCCTCATTAACAGTTGATCCGGTTGACGACAGAACATTCTGGTATACCAATGAATATTATGCTTCAACAAGCTCTTATAATTGGAGAACTCGTATCGCTTCGTTTAGCATTGATGATTTCCCTGTTGGTACTAAGGAAACGCAAAGCACAGCATCAACATCCTTATTCAATCTGAAGAACTATCCTAATCCGGTTAAATCTTCTACAATTATAAGCTGGCAGATGAAAACCACGCACCACTGTGATGTGAGAGTGTATAATGCTATGGGAATGGAAATTAAAACGTTGATTGATGGAGACCTTTCAACAGGTAATCACCAGCTTACAATTGATGCATCAGCTTTGCCTGCTGGTGTATATTTGTATCAAATAAAGGCTGGAGGTGAATTTGAAATAAAGAAAATGGTGATTTGCAAATAAAAACACGAAAGCGGCTACAACGGATAGATTATTTTAGAAAAGCTGCCGCCTTCGCAAATATCTTTTCAAAACTCTGGTCAACAAGATAAGAATCTCTACCTTCAATCAATGGAAAAGGGTTTTCGTGCGAATATGCGTACGGCAAATCTATAACATCAACATTCACAAAGCGATCCAATGCTTCCATAATTCCTGTTGCGGGAATTACCTTATCTTTCAGTAAAGCAATAGCTTGTATGCGGTTTTTCATTTTCTGAAATACATTTTCCCTGAACGATTTCAGGTTACCCTCCGAAAGCATGGCCATGAACGACTGGCCCATTTCCATTTGGTTCATTGAATTCTTCAGTAAATCAGAGCGTTCCATTTCTGTACTCAGATCTTTGATATAATAATGCCTGAGACTTTCAAAAGCCTTTTGGTCCATAATCAGTTTTGATACCCCATCCATCTGGTCGAAAAAGGCACCGCCGCAAAACAGGAAAAGACGTGAATCGGAGTAAATTCCTTCCGGATTTCCCAGCAGCAGTATCTGTGCCAGGAATGCTCCAATAGAATAGGCAAATAGGTCAACTGTTGTATCTTTTTCAAACAGATGATGCTCGCCGCGGCTGAGTTGTTGTGTGAGTTGTACCAGGTCGGCTGCGCTTTGTTGCCCTGATGTGAAAAACCGCAGAGGATCCTCACTTAACCGCTCGCTGAGAGCCACATTGGCGAAGGATGACATGGGAACTTCCCCCAGGCGCTGTCTGCGGGCAGCAACTAACGATGACATTGCCCTTGGATTGCCCCAGACTTCGGGCGATCGGTTCATATGAAATGCTATGGGGAAAAGTATTACCGGCCGTCCGGTATGCAAAGTAAGGTAATAGGCCCAAACCAGGTATTTGCCCCAGCAACGTTCATTTAATCCATGCAGAAGAATGATCGCCCTGTGGTTTTTAGCCGAACCGGAGCGTTTGAAAACAGGATAAGAGAAGGAACGGTTTTCGGGAATCAGCTCATCAGGCAAGGTATTCAATCCTGTGTTTTTGTGAAAATACCGATCTCTTTCTTCTGCCAGAACGCTTATATTTTCCGATTCGAATCGTGCCCGGTAACAGGCAATATCCGAACCTGGAAATTCTGTTATCAAGACTTCCGGATTAAAAAATTCTTTTAATGAATGATGGCTTTGAGTGTAATTCATAAAATGAGTCTGGCAATTAACTGTATTCACTTTTCCAGGAAAATTAAAAAGGCAGATCGAAACCTGGTTTTATGATTCGTTTCTCACTGAAACTGCTACATATGGTATACAAAATTACTTCAGCCTTTGAAAACCTCCTTTTAAAAGGGATACCGGCAATAGCAAGGGGACGAAATTGCAGAATGAGGGGTGAAATCGACAGATATGGGGCGAATTTCACAGTCCAGTTTCCCCGAAATAAAAAGCTGTGTTCGCGATTCCGGCAGAATAGTTTAATTTTGAATGTTATTTCATTGTACTTCCAATGCCCGATATATATAAACCCATCCCAGCCTATTTAACCGCTAAGCGGAATATCGTTCAGCTTATTTTGTTCACGGCAGCTTTTTCTTTGATTTTCATTAATGTGTATGAGCCATTTGGTGTAAATGTATGGTTCAGGATTACCCGCTGGCAGTTGTTGCTCTATTCCAGTCTGATAACTCTGACAGGTGTATTGGTAGTAGTGCTGAGCCGGATTATTATGTATTACGCAAGCCGTCGTAAAAAGCTGAATTACTTACAATACCTTGTTTGGGTACTGGCCGAAATTATTTTTATGGCCATGTTTTATGCATTATATATCAAGGTAATACTTCATGATCAGCGTTTTTTTCCTGACCTGATAAAACTTTGCATACAGAATACTGCCCTGCTGCTTTTGCTACCTTATTCCGTAACCTGGTTGTACTTTTCATGGAAAGAAAAAAACCTGAAAATAGCCGAAATGGCTCATGGAATGGCAGTTTCTGATCCTGCCAAACTGATGATTCCTTTTAATGATGAAAAAGGGGTGCTGCGTTTCTCGGTAAAAATGGGAAACCTGCTTTACCTGGAGGCTTCGGATAATTATGTTAGTATTTATTATCTCAATAAGGAAAAGGTTTCGCGTTTTATGCTGCGAAACACTCTGAAAAATCTCGAAGAAGACCTGAAAGGCACCGAAATGGTGCGCTGCCACCGCAGCTATATGGTGAATTATGAAAAGGTAAAAATCATCCGCCGCGAGAAAGATGGCGTACAGCTCGAACTTGATCTTCCTTCTGCCATTGACCTGCCGGTTACTAAAACCTATATGGAAAATGTGATGAAAGCATTCTCGCATTTCTCGCCTCAGGGGGATGAATGATGCCTTCTTTCATATTGCGACCGGTTTATTTGATCAGGATATCACCATGCCCATTGAATTCACAATTGTTTTCGATGAATTTGTAATACACCCTGATGGTATCTTTAATTCCGAAATCCATTCCATTAAATGTTATGTAACTGCTTGTTATTGAATCAGTCGAAAATAATGTTTTAAAATCTTCATCAACTAATCTCATTTCAACACGGGTCGAAACCAGTTTATCAAGCGCAAAAGAAATATTTCCGTAGCTCGGGTTAGGGTAAACTGTAATTTGATTGTTATAAGATTGAACGCAACCAGACTGATACACATTTGCAAATAAATCCGTTTCCTGCTTTACCCATATTTCTGTTGTTTTCCAATCGGAAGTATCAATTGTTAATGGCCATCCGTAAATATCGGTCTGAGTAAGTCCGGTGAAGTATATTTTTTCCGCAACTGGCTGAATGTCTTCCTCTTTGCAATAGCTTACCAAAACAGCAAGAAGCAGAATTGAGAATATTTTATTCATTGATAAGATTATTTATTGATTATTTCGGAAATGAAAAAGCAAATGTGTAATGCTTTTTAATATCATCTGTTCCTTTTCAGGGCAGAATAACAGTATCGGGTTTTATTATTCTTTTTTTACTGCTGTCACCTTTAAAATGATTACCTTTATGTTTTTTACCGGTTTTATAATTCGTTACCAATCAAAAAGCAGAGTTCTCCGGCGGATCTGTTCCTATGCACATAAAATCATTTTTCAATGAATAGCAATGACAAAAACCAGGCTCCCTATGAAGTTTTCGAGGGATCAGCCTGGGAAGCGGGCCTGTTGAAAAGCATACTCGAAGATAATGAAATTGAGACTATTATGACTGAAGCACACTCGCTCCCCTGGAGCACCCTACCCACAAAAGGTGCCGCCGCCAAAGTTTTTGTTGCTCTCGAAAACCTGGAACAGGCCAGGGCTATTGTTGATGAGTTTTATGAAAATATGCAGAAGGAAGACGCAAATGATCCGCAGGGGTAAAGCCAGGTATTCAGCTCCAGAAAGCCAGTAAATCGTCAGGAGTTTCCCTTTCTTTCAGTATTTCAAACGTATCAATATCAGAATAATATCCGATAACTTTTGGAATTTGCCTGCTGTTGTATCGCGACCACATGCTCAGCGTATAGGCTCCGGCATCATGTATCAGGATATAATCGCCTTCTACTACCAAAGGCAAAATAAGGTCTGTGGCTAACACATCGCCTGCAAAACAAAGCGGACCGGCAATAATGTATTTGTTTGAATCTGTTCCGGTTTTCAGATTTCCATGCTTGTCAACAACCGTGATTTCATGGTGCCAGTCGCCGGGATTATAGCACTTTCGTAGAAACAAATCAGCACCTACATGAGTCATTAAAATATTATAATCCTTTTCCCGCTTCACATATTCCACTTTTGCAGCTACCCAGCCTGCATTTGCATAAATATAGCGGCCAAATTCGGTTAAAAGCCGGAACTCACCGGTAAAAAGCTCCGGACAGGTTTCTTTTAGCATCGAATGATATTGCTGCATTGTAACAGGCTCCTTATCTGTATTATACGATACAGGAAGTCCACCGCCTATATCAAAAACCAAAACAGGGGATTTTGACACCTTTATCAGATTCGAATTTATTTCGATTGCCAGGTCGAGCACTTTCCTTATGCCTTCAATAAGCAGCGGAACCGGGCAGCCCTGCGAGCCTATATGGACATGGATACCGCTGAGCCAACTATACTTCCTGTAATATTCGATTATTCTTTCACGCTTTTCGTTGATCGGAATTCCAAATTTTGAAACCAGGTCAGCGACACTGGTTGATTTTATACTGCCGGTCCCAACCTGGGGATTAATCCGTAAGCCAATGGTACTTTTTGATTCAAGTGTTTTAAGAATTTCCGCAATCCGGTCAAGTTCTTCAAACGAATCGGCATTCAGGTAAACGCCTGCGCGTAAGGCATATTCAATCTCCTCTCTGGTTTTGCAGGGCGAATCAAAAACGATGGTTTCGGGCATAAAACCTGCTTTTTCGGCAAGGTAAAGTTCCGGCAGGCTGGCAACTTCTATGCCGACATCGGAGAATTTAATCCGGCTCAGAATTTTTGTGAGCGGATTGGCTTTCGCGGCAATGGCGTGTAATGTGTTTTGAGGGAAAAACTTTTTCAGGCTGTTGATCTGATTATCTATAAAAGTCAGGTTATAAAACACAATTGCCGTATCGTCAGGGTTAAAAATGTTTCCATCTATCAGCGTTTTGCTTAAAATGCCGCTCATTTCCTCCCTTGAAAGATTGTAGTTTTGATCAAACTGCCTTTCCGTGTTTCTCATAAGTAAAACCTGGTGAAAAAATGAGATTCAGCAAAGCTGCTTCCGGTTCGAAACTTTTAATGTTCTCAAACACCAAAGTTATATTTATTTGAACTATTAAAAGCAATTATCTCACTAAGAAAAATCCGCAACCGGAGATTTTCAATACTTTTACAGCCTTTTAATAAAAGATTCTTGCCATTTATGCCTTCTCTAAAACTAATTATAAACATCATAGTATCAGCAATTAATATTGTCATTTTATCCCGGTATATCTATTTGATTTATTATAAAAAAATCAGTCCATCGCTTGCCATGTGGACTTTTTTCTCTCTGGCCGTTGGAATCAGCCTGTTCACCTATTTTGCCGAAGGCGATCACAATATCAGTGATAATATTCTAAATTTTACTGATCTTATTCTGGTTGTGAGTGTTTCGGCTGCGATTCTTATCTGGGGCGACACATCCACCCGCTTTAACCGCTTCGATGTGGGCTGCCTTATTGCCGTTATCGGTATTATTGTGTTCTGGATAATTTCGGACAACCATGTTATTACCAATTATTCAGTTCAGGCCATTATGGTAATCTCTTATTTTCCTGTACTGGGGCGGATGGTAAAACAGCAGAAGAACACAGAGGCTTTTTCACCTTGGATTATGATGCTGGTTGCTGCGGCTATTTCACTTTTTGCAAGTAAAGGATGGCTGGCATCGGTATATGCGATAAGGGCAGTGTTATGCACAGGAGCATTATTGTTGCTGATGGTGAGGATTGAGATTAAAAACCGTAAAGACGATTCTGCTTAGGAATTTCTTCTTTTGATACATAAACTTCATCAGCCAATCGACTGATTGTTTACTTCAATATTACGGCTCAAACATCTCTTGACTGCTCGATTTAAATTTGACTTTTGGATAGTTTTTTTACCCGCTTGATCAAACCTGTGTTTTCTGAACAGTTGAGGCAGGAATAATTTTAAGAACCGCATGAATAGCTCTTGTCAAATACTTTTCGGATAAAAGTTCGTGAATAATGGAAGCTTAGGAATAAATTTCGTCCTTCAAACGAAGAGAAAGGTTAAAGGCAAAAAGAATAGTGCCAATATTGGTTATTTGGATACATTCTAAATATATGTAATTCGGTACAACAATGCGTATTAATGTATCAAACTTTGATTTTATGCCGTAACTTTGTGAATACATTGATATAAATTACCAAAACAAAAACTCCTAACCATGAAAAAAAAATGGCCTTTACTAATTGCTATTATTGTGCTTCCGGTATTTTTTGGAGCTGTAAGCGGAGATGAATTTATCGTCCTGAGCTGGAACGATCTGGGTATGCATTGTTCTAACAAAGACTTTTCGAAAATTACAGTTTTGCCTCCTTATAACAATATCAAGGCACAGGTAATAAAGAGAGGATCTGCCACTGCCCTTCCACAAATAGTAACTACCGGCTATTCTATGCAGTATTCCATTCCTGGAAATACATATTCAGTTGGTAAAACCAATTTCTGGACCTATGCCCAGCAATTATTCGGTGTTACATTAGCCCCCAATATAGGGCTTACAGGTGTTGGGCTTTCAGGTGTCATGACTGCCATGGAAAACTATTTTTATGTGGATGGGGTTCCTATTACGCCTTTTCTCGATAATAACCTGGTATCGGAGAACCCTTTTCAACTTGCATTGATTGAAGTGAGGAATAGCAGCAATACCTTCCTATGCAGCACGCAACCTGTGGTTCCTGTTTCGAATGAGCTAAGTTGCGTGAGCAGCGGATGCCACAGCAGCGAACAGTCCATTCTTAACGAACACCCTCGTGAGGGTGGGTTTAATCCAAACAATACCCCGATTCTTTGTGCCTCTTGCCATGCCGACAATGCTTTAGGAATGCCTGGTCAACCAGGTATACCATCATTTTCTTTTGTGATACACGATAAACATAAAGACAAAACGAACGATTGCTACAAATGTCACCCGGGACCGAATACTCAATGTTTCCGTGATGTAATGCATACAGGG